>JBEIRS010000180.1:0-3619 GCA_040375795.1 Methylibium sp. | reverse complement strand
CATCCCATTAACGCTTTATTAAAATAGCACCTTTCAAATTTGTTGTACCAAGTAAGTCACCTATTTCACGGGATTTTCAATGATTCAACAAATTACACAAAGGATGATATTTTTTATATCCCTGATGTTTTTCTCTTACGCACACGCGAATGAAGATCAGTGGATTTTCTCTGGTTTTTCTACTCTTGGTGCAGTTCGATCAAATACAAACCTTGGAACATTTGTGATCCCAGGTCAAACATCAGGAGCCACCCAAAGTTTTGATTTTGGGGTAGACAGTAAAATTGGTGTTCAAGGGACTTATAAATTAGATAGTCAATTTTCAGTGACTGCCCAGTTTATTACCAAAGAAAATGATCAAAATAACTGGAACCCGAAAACAGAATGGTTTTTCGGCAAAATTCAAGCCCAGCCCAATCTTTCTTTCCGCCTCGGCCGAATGGGGCTTCCAGCATTTTTGGTCTCTGACTTTCGAGATGTGAATTTTGCGAACCTCTGGACTCGCCCTCCCCTCGACGTTTATGGCCAGGTTCCCCTGAGCCACTTTGATGGTGCTGATGTCACTTGGGATTGGCTGATTGGAAACACTGTTTTTTCAACCCAGTTTTTAATGGGCCAGTCTCGATCCTCTTTCCAGGGTTTAGCCATTCAATTAAATTCTCTTGTTGGCATGAATGTGACGGCAAATTTTAGCCATGGCATCAAGCTGCGTTTCGGGCAGGTTAAAGGTAAATTAAGCTTTCAGGAAAATGAGTATTTCCCAATTTTAATGGCAGTACTTCCAGAGATTGGCTTCGGCAATCTTGCTGAACAAATCAATCCTTATCGCAGAAACTCAAGCTTTTCCGGTTTAGGTATTTCCTATGATGAGGGGCGCTGGATCGCCATTGCAGAATATACCACTCGTCGAAATGACGGCTTCTTGAGTGATACCAGCGCTTGGTATGCCACGCTAGGCCATCGCTTTGGAAATATCACTCCCTATATGACGATTGGCCAACGAACCGTTGACAGTAGCAATGTGGTGAATGTCATTCCAGTGACACCGATTCCTAGCCTGGAAACCTTGCGCTCAATCATTGATGATTTGATTGCTGCTCAGCGCATCGGACAGCGAACTGTGGCTGTCGGTCTGCGATGGGATGTTCATCGCAACGTATCTTTAAAAACTCAACTTGAGCATGTGCGAACAGAAAATAGTCGGGGTCTTTTTCCATCGGGTCAATTCATTCATATGAAGCCCGCTTTTCAGGGTGCCACGCTGCTTGGCATCTCTGTCGACGTGTTGTTCTAACCCCGAAGGAGACATCGGATGAACACACTTCGATTCTGGATCTTCTCAGCAGCTTTGGCGTCCTTCATGAGCACAGCTCATGCGGATGTGGTGGTGGTGGTCAACCCCCAAAGCCCCCTCGTATCCATGAGCCCGGAACAAGTTTCTGCCGTTTTTCTGGGCAAAAGCATGACCCTTCCCACAGGTTCCGGGGTTTTATTGGTGGATCAACCAGAAAGCAGCACCCTGTATGAAGCTTTCTATGCCAATATCGCAGGCAAAAGCCCAAGTCAGGTCAAGGCCATTTGGGCGCGCCTGATATTTTCAGGGCGGGCCCTTCCACCAAAAGCATTGGCAAACTCGGCTGAAGTTAAAAAGTTTGTGGCAAGCCATCCCCAAGCCATTGGTTATATCGAAAAATCGGTGCTGGATCCCTCTGTCAAGGTGGTTCTTAAAATTGATTGATTCTTAGCCTTAATGATGTCATGCATGGCGTGAAGCTAAAGCGAAGCACTTGGATCTTGCCTTTGCTTGCATCGCTGGTTTTTGTGCCTGGAGTCATAACAATTTTGGTTTTGTCTTCCAAAACATCGTCGACCTTAGAGGCTTTGCGTTCAGCGGAATACCCCTACCTTCAAAATATCACACAATTTGCATGGCATTTAGATAGCTTTGTGGCTCTGGTACAAAGTGCCGTCGCTGAAGGCGAGAAAGATCGACTGATCGAAGCATCCAGCAAAGCCGATCACATCAAACTATTATTGACCAATATCGGGAATGTGCCGGGGAAAAAAGGCAAAGCGGCCAAGTTGGCTGAGCAATTTAATGCCTATGCGGAAGTGTCGATGGAAACTGCGCGCATTTTTTTGGGCCAGCATCAAGGAGATCGTGTTCAATCCGTGGTCAATATGCAGCAGGCATACACCACGTTAAATACAACTCTGAATGATGCACGTGCCGAAGCCACCACGGTTGTTCATAAAAATCTTTCGAATGCGTCACATCTGGTTGATCAAATATTGTGGGCCTTTGTAGCTTGTGCCGTGATTGTTATTGGTATTGTCGGAATCGGATCAGCTGTTCTTCATCGTGCTTTAAAAACCGCTGAACAAGCCTCACACGTCAAAAGTGAATTTTTAGCGCTCATGAGCCATGAATTGCGTACGCCCATGTCAGGTGTCATTGGAATGCTGGGGCTGACCCTCAAAGAAAAGCTCGAAGAATCAGTTCGAAACAAGGTTGCTCTGGCACTGAAAAATGCCCGCAACCTTCTTGACCTCCTCAATGATTTGCTGGATTTTTCAAAAATTGAAGCAGGCAAACTTAAACTTGAAAGCATCAACTTTGAATTAGGCGTGATCGTTGAAGATACCGTGATGCTTCTCAAAGAACAAGCCGAGCAAAAACAAACGCGCCTTGAAGCCAGGATAGACCCTCGTATCCCTCGTCACTTACGCGGGGATCCCGTGCGTATTCGGCAAATTTTGATCAATTTGGTAGGCAATGCCATCAAATTTACTCACCAAGGCAGCATTCAAATTGACCTGCAATTGGCTGAGGAGCCGACATCACAAGCTCCTAAAGATGCTGACGATTCCCTGCGCTTGCATTGCTCTGTCACAGACACTGGTGAAGGCATGAGCGAGGAGGTGCGCAATCGCCTATTTCAAGCATTTGAGCAAGCAGACACCTCTACCACCCGAAAACATGGGGGGACAGGTTTGGGCCTGTCAATTTGCAAACAATTGGTCGAACTCATGGGAGGCTGGATTGATGTTCGGACAAGCCCAGGCCAGGGCAGTACTTTTTTTTTCCAAATCAAACTATTAACAGGTGAAGGAAATTTAACTCCAAACAAAGTGGCTGAGCTTGATACTCATCAGACCTCACTGAACGTTTTGGTGGCAGAAGATGGGCTCACCAACCAGATTGTGATCGAGTCAATTTTGCGCGATCTCGGACACCAAGTGACCTTGGTTATAAATGGTGAACTGGCACTGGTGGCTTTGCAAGAAAAAACCTTTGACGTTGTTCTTATGGACGGACGCATGCCCGTCATGGGCGGCCAGGAGGCAACCCGTTTCATTCGATCAGGGCAGTGGCAAGGCAAACCAATCACCTGCCCGCGTATTCCGGTCATTGCCCTCACAGCCAATGCCTCATCAAAAGACCGTGATGAATTTATCGCGGCAGGGGCTGATGAATTTTTGACCAAACCAATTGACGAAATTTTACTTTACAAAGCACTTGATGCAATTATTTTGCAGCAGAAATTTTTATAAGCGCTCAGCTTGTATTTTTGGCTTGAATTTCGGGGGGTCTGCGCCTAAAATCAAGAACCCTGCT
>JBEIRS010000254.1:0-2546 GCA_040375795.1 Methylibium sp. | reverse complement strand
TCATTTCCGTTAGATGATTTTATTATTCTTATCGTCGTCGAAATATATTCTGGTATTTCATGAGTGGCACCGAGTGTTTGGATTCCTAATTTCTGGCCAGAGCCATTTTCCAATTTCACGAGTTGAACTTGGCCGTTTTGTCGATTTTGATTCAGCAACTGATAGGTGAACCCAATATATCCACCAACTTGATTGTTTCTTCCTTGATCAATAGTCTGATTTTTTATTAATTGCGCATTATTTATTTTTAACCCTGGAAAGCTCATAATTCAAAACCTTTACTGCAAAATAAATATTTTCGCGAATCTTATTTAAAAAAATTTATTATTTATAATTTTAATAATTAAAAGATGACTTTTCTGAGGCATCATTTACGGGCAATGTGTAAAGCATTGCTTAATATAAAGATTTTATCAACAGGGGATACGCAGATTTTTGATGGCTGCCCCCTTGAATCGGGGGGGGGCTCAGCGACTGCAAGGGCTTGTCGCCCTATTGTGCGGTGATCGCGCCTTGACCCACAAACACCCACGCGGTCATGCCGCCCGTAGTTGCAGCATCCAAAAAATCAAGCCCCTTGACGTAGAGCCTTGGCCAAGGCGTCCAGCTGATCCGGGCCATTAAAAATCTGGGAACCCCACTGAACAGCAGGAACCGCCCTGACACCGCGCTCAATCGCCTTGAGGTTGGATGCCTCCAGCGCATGGTCAAGCGCTGGGGCCAAAGAAAGCTTAGCCATGGATTGAAACTGAGGGAGCATTTGTGGCGCCAAAGCGGCCTGCAATGACAAAAACGTTTCGGGCTCCGCAGGGTCCAAACCCTGCTGCCAAAGGTACTTCAAGGTCATTTCAACCACCCATCGGCTGGGCGAACCGCCTAACAGCGGACTACAGGCCTTCAGCAAGCGCAAATAAGGCCGTGATTCAAACGGGTAACGCGCCGGCCACTTAAAATGCTGAGTCTGGCTCTGAGCTCTCAATGAAGCCTCATCATGGGCATCATCTGGATGCCCTGCACTCAATAATGCCTCAATCAGCCCCGTTGGCGAGGCAGATTGCATCAAAATTTGCGGCAGGTCGACGGGGTGGTACGTGACACTATAGGATCGCCCTGCCAACACCTCGGGCATGCGCTCAAAGGCCAAGTAAGACCATGGCGACGATACATCGAAGTAAAACGTAAAATGAGCAAGTGCTTCAGCTTTGGGTGGGGTGGCCATACAAATGTGTTGAGTATCAGATGAATCATCAGCAGGCTGCTCATGGGTTTGACGGCCGCCTCTGGCGCAACAATTGCCAAATTTGTCGTTTTTGGGCTGAATTCAACTCAGGCCACGCTTGAATTTCCTCGATGGTTCTCCGGCAACCTTGACACCATCCGGTGACAGGGTCCAGTCGGCATAAACCGACACAAGGGCTGGGAACGTTCGACTGGCTCATGCCATCACCGCCTGCTTGCCTGCCTCGCGCCGTGCCAGTAAAGCGCGCCCCACCCGACTGGCCGGGGGACGATCTAGCAACTCAGACACCCAGGCCACGGCGTCGATCAAAGCGTCTAAGCGAATGCCAGTTTCAATGCCCAAACCATTGAGCATAAAAAGGACATCTTCGGTGGCTACATTGCCGGTCGCCCCCAGGGCATAAGGGCAGCCGCCCAAACCCGCGACGCTGGCATCAAAAATATGCACGCCCATTTGAAGAGAGGCATAGACATTGGCAAGAGCTTGACCATAGGTGTCATGAAAATGCCCACTCACTTCATGCAAAGGAAAATGTTGCAGAGCCCTTTCCATGCAAGCCTGTACACGCAGCGGTGTTCCTGTACCAAGGGTGTCAGCCACACCGCAATGGTCCGCACCCAAGGCCTTGAACATTTTCACCACGCGCTCCATTTCATCTGGAGAGACCTCACCCTGATAAGGACACCCCAGAGCACATGAAATCACAGCCCGCACCTTGACCCCCTGAGCTTTGGCGGCTTGAGCCACTGGCTCAAAGCGCAGCATGCTTTCTTCGATACTGCAATTGATGTTGCGCTGGCTGAAGGCTTCGCTTGCCGCAGCAAACAGCACGATTTCATCAGGTCGAGTCAAGCATGCGGCATCCCACCCCTTGAGGTTGGGGACCAGCACCGAATATCGGATGCCAGGCTCACGCTGAATCATGGCCATCACCTGGGCGCCATCGGCCATCTGTGGCACCCAACGGGGGTTCACGAAACTGGTGACCTCAATGTCATGCAGGCCCGCCGCCTGTAAACGGCTCACCAGACTGACTTTCTCTTGAATAGAGAACAAGCGCGCCTCGTTTTGAAGGCCATCGCGGGGGCTTACCTCAACCAATGTCACGTGCTTGGGGAGCATGGTTTCATCTCGATTGAAAACAAACAATAAAAAGCACCAACACACACACCAGGGTTTTTTAGAACAAGTCAGAAAGAAAAAAACCTAGGGGCCCATCAAATACAAGTGAAATACAGATCAAGACTGACGTGCCTCGTACCGAGATTTTGAAGAAATTACCATGCGAACCACAAACAGCATCACG
>JBEIRS010000176.1:0-3663 GCA_040375795.1 Methylibium sp. | reverse complement strand
GGCTGTTTACGTGGATCGTTTTTTGGCCCGCGGATGGGCTGCATCGTAGACCTTGCTGAGGTGTCCAAAATCAAGTTTGGTGTAGATCTGGGTGGTTGAGATATGGGCATGTCCTAAAAGTTCTTGAACTGCCCGCAAATCACCGCTTGATTGCAAGAGATGGCTGGCAAAGGAGTGCCTCAACATATGTGGGTGGACATGGGTCGGCACACCGGCTTGCAAAGCCAAACGTTTGAGGCGGGCGCGAACTTGGTGGGGAGTCAGGCGGGTGCCACGATGGCTGACGAACAAAGCACATTCATGGATGGTAGACAAGAGCTGCGGGCGAACAATCAACCAGCGGTTCAAAGCAGATAAAGCCGCAGAACCGACTGGCACAGAGCGTCGTTTTTCGCCCTTGCCCAACACATGCACCGAGGCATCGGTGAGGTCCACCCAGGCCAGGGCTGATCGGCTGGCCTGAACATCCAGGCCAACGAGTTCACCAATACGCAAACCACAACCATAAAGCATTTCAACCATGCAGTGATCGCGAACGATCAAAACAGCTTGAGCAGGGCAGGGCGCTGCTGATGGCTCAAAGGCAGCCAAGGCCACAGCTTGCTCGACCGATAAGGCTTTGGGGAGGGGCTTGGCGCCTTTGGGTGCACGAATACCTGCCACAGGGTTGAGTGAAACCAGGCCGTCCAGTCCGAGCCAGCGGTACAAACCGCGCCAAGCAGACAGTACCATGGCAATACTGCGAGAACTCAAGCCGCCCAAGTGCATTTGGCCCACCCATTGCCTGACATGAAACGGCTGAACGGTTCGCAGCTCCAGATGATTTTCGGCAGAAAGAAGAAAACCCATCAAGCGCCGAAAAGCTTCTTCATACATTGCAAGTGTCCGACCTGCCAAACGACGTTCAGCCCCAAGAAAACGCAAATAACGAATGATGTCGGGATCCAGCTCAAGGCCCTTCAAGGGAAGGCTTGCAACGCGTGAACGTTTAGTCAACAAAGGGTTCAGTCCTCAGGGAGCAGGCGCGACAGTGCGGCGCTGGATAACTCACCCACACGCACCAAAAAGTCAGTGCTCATCTCGGAGGTGAACCTGGTGGGGTCGGGCGACCCGAGGGCCAACATGCCAAAGGCCACAGGGCTGCCATCATAACGAAGCGGAATGAAAGCCACCGAGGTCACCCGCCCGGGTTCTTCAAACCACAAGGCCACCTCAAACCCTGAATTCAAACCGCAATAGGGAGCGATCAGGCTCGAAGCAAAACTGCGCACATCCGCGCTGACTTCTTGAGAGAAGGGTTCATCCATGAAAGGTTCATCGACGTCCCATAGCCGCAGCGCTGCTTCAGGAATTAAAAATTCATGAATCAATTCCTGGGTCAAAATGTAGGGAAGTTCGAGCAAATCAGTGGTGAGCATCAGGCCGCGTGTCCAGCGATGAAGCTTATGACTAAGGCCCATGTTTTCTTGGCCATGACGGATCATGTCGATGATTTTTTGCTCAAGGCCCTTGATTTTATCTCGGAGTATTTCTAGCTGCCGTTCCTGCAAGGATACAGCTCGTTGGCCATGTGGGCTGGTCAGGCGAAGATTGAGGAGCAAGTCCGGGTGGCGCTCAAAAAACAGGGGGTGCTGAGCAAGATAGTTGGCGATGTCGGTCTCGGTGAGGCCCTGGATACTGCTGACGCTGGGGGTCGTCGTGATCACAGTTCTATTTCTCCTTCAAAAACCGTTTCGGCCGGCCCCATCATGGAAACCGGCGAGGCTTGTCCTGGCCAAGAAATTGTCAGCAGGCCACCTGGGGCCTGCACGTCCACGTGATGATCCAGCACACCCTGCATGATACCTGCGACCACCGCCGCACAGGCACCAGTTCCACAAGCGAGGGTTTCGCCCGCACCCCGCTCAAAAACCCGTAGACGAACCCGTGTGCGGTCAATCATTTGCATGAAACCAACATTGACTTTGCGGGGAAATCGCCAATGAGATTCAATCTCGGGGCCCCAGCTCAGTACGGGGGCTGTGTCCACATCAGCGACCTGTAAAACCGCATGAGGGTTTCCCATGGATAATACGGCCACCTCAGCATGTCCTGAACCCACCTCAATCGACCAGAGGTCACCATCGGCCAGCCTGCGCGGCGACAAACCTTGTGAATTAAAAGGAACTTGCGCCAAATCAAAAATTGGTAAGTTCATGTTCACCTTGACCCGACCATCTTTTTGCAAGGTCAGAACCAAATGATTGTTCAGGGTTTCGACATGCAGGGTGGTTTTCTGAGACAAGCCTTTATCGTGGACATAGCGCACAAAGCATCGGGCACCATTTCCACAATGCTCCACCTCATCTCCGGTGTGATTGAAAATGCGATAGCGAAAATCAACGTCTGGTTTTTGACTGTGCTCAACCAGTAAAATTTGATCAGCACCCACACCAAAGCGACGATCACCCAGGTGTTGCAATTGTTGTGGAGTTAAAGAAATCGGGGCTTGAGTGGCATCTAGGACGATGAAGTCATTGCCGGCCCCCTGCATTTTTGTGAAACGAAGTTTTATTCCAGGCATGATTTGATTGCTGACGATGGAAGGCCAATAATGACCATCTCAATGGCTCAAGGTGCTCAGTCCACAAGCCTTGGGGGTTGGCGAGTTGTTGGCTGCAAACCCGGCAAAAACCAGGACTAAGCTGATGGGCGTTGATTTTTGCTTTCAAGGCCCTCAGGGTGACGCACTCCCAGTGCGGTCAAGGCCCGGGTGGTGACATCCAAGACACTCCCTGAGCCATTGATTTTTCGGTAAATGGGGGCCTCAGTACCACTTTTGGCAGCCCAGCCAGCATAATAATCGACCAGCGGGCGGGTTTGTTGGTGATAAACATCCAGGCGTTTACGCACAGTTTCTTCGCGATCATCATCGCGCTGGATGAGCGGCTCACCGGTGTCGTCGTCAAGGCCCTCCAACTTGGGGGGGTGATAAATCAGGTGGTAATTGCGACCAGAGGCCGGATGAACCCGACGCCCAACCACGCGTTCAATAATGGCCGAGTCAGGAACATCAATTTCAAGCACGGCATCGATGCGGACACCTGCATTTTTCAGGGCATCGGCCTGCGGGATGGTGCGAGGAAAGCCATCAAACAAAAATCCTTGAGCGCAATCGGCTTGGATGATGCGTTCTTTGACAAGACCAATGATGATGTCGTCATGCACCAGACCGCCTGCGTCCATCACCTTCTTGGCAGCCAGGCCCAGGGGCGTGCTGGCCTTGACTGCGGCGCGTAGCATATCGCCCGTCGAAATTTGCGGAATTCCGAAATGCTTGCACAAAAAAGTGGCCTGGGTGCCTTTGCCAGCACCGGGAGCACCCAACAAAATCAGTCGCATGATGATCCTTGAAAAAGGTCTCTGAAGAAGCCTGGCATTCAGCCGGCCTCGGATTGACAAGACGCGGCCTGAACAACGATACCAAGAGGCCGGCGCACTGAGCACAAAGCTCACCCCTGCGAACATTCAATGATGCACGGTGTCCGAGGGTTTTCAATTATCACTGAACTCCAGCCAGAAGGTGTCAACGTCCACAGACCAAGGCTTTCAAGTCAACATCTACGGCGGTAAACGCTCGATAAACCTCCGCAGATCATGAGGGGGGGGGGCGGTGTGGGGGGC
>JBEIRS010000365.1:0-1179 GCA_040375795.1 Methylibium sp. | reverse complement strand
GCTCGTTACGGGTCGAATTGGGAAAAAATTGTTGGGGAATGAAACGAAAGCTGAAGATCCCAAGTGCGAAAGTAATGAGAGTCAGCCCAATCACCAAAAAACGATGGGTCACACAGCCATTAATGGCTCGCCGCAAACGGCGATAAAACGGCGTGTCAAACAACTCATGGGGCGTCTCACTGGGATGCGCCTTGAGAATGTGCACGCCGAGCCACGGCGTCACATAAACCGACGCAAACCAGGAAATGAGCAGGGCAATCCCGACCACCGAAAAAATCGAAAATGTGTACTCGCCCGCCTGCGATTTGGCAAAGCCGACAGGCATAAAACCTGCTGCCGTGATCAGAGTCCCGGTCAGCATGGGAAAGGCCGTCGAGGTATATGCGAAGGAGGCAGCCTTGAGTTTGTCGTACCCTTCCTCGAGTTTGCGGGCCATCATCTCCACCGCAATCATCGCGTCATCGACCAACAAGCCCAGCGCCAGCACCAGTGCGCCCAGCGAAATCTTCTGCAACTGGATCCCGGCCCACGCCATCACCAGAAAAGTCACGCCCAATACAAAAGGGATGGTGAGTGCTACCACGAGCCCCGTGCGCATACCCAGGCTGAAAAAACTGACCAGCAAGACGATGGCTACCGCCTCGGCCAGCGAGCGCACAAACTCACCAACCGCCACGGTGACCACCTTGGGCTGGTCGGTGATTTGCCCCACTTCAATCCCGATAGGAAATGAATCCCGAAGCCGACCTACGGTTTCTTGCATGGACTGACCGACTTTCAGGACGTCGGCACCCTGCGCCATCACCACGCCAAGGGTCAGCGCATCTTTTCCTCGGTGTCGAATTCGACTTTCCGGCGGGTCCTGCCAGCCGCGATACACCGTCGCGAAATCACCGAGTCGAAACGTGGCCTCGCCCAGCCTGAAGCGCGTCTCCTCAATTTCACGGATAGAGTCGTATGCACCCCCGATCCGGATGAACAAGGCCCGGTCAGTCGTATTCATCTGTCCCGAGGCCATCATCATGTTCTGGCCTTCAAGCGCCTCACCCAGCTGGGCGAAAGTAATGCCCAGTTCGGCAAATTTCTTCGCCGAAAAATCGACGTAAATCTTCGGCGCTTGCTCGCCAAGCAGGTCCACTTTTTCTACACCCGGCACGGCCGACAAGACCTTGCGTGCGG
>JBEIRS010000166.1:0-3937 GCA_040375795.1 Methylibium sp. | reverse complement strand
CGATCCAGCTTGGTTCGTACATACTCACGCAAAGATGGAGTCACGTCAAGGTGATGACCACTGATTGTCATGTTCATAAAGAACTCCTTTCGCAGGGGAAAAGGCAGCAGTAAAAAAAGGTCTGACGCCCAGGGTTTCAGGGTATCAACCTTGCAGTGGGGTGGCAAGGTGTTTCCAATCATCCGAGCGTTGTTATAGGATACCAAATTCACTGTGCTGTCACTTTTTTTGAATGGTTTTGCTTTCTCGCAAGCCCATTGGGTTTAATTTTTATATTTTTCTGGCATCCACAGGCGTGCAAGCTTTTTGGTTTGATCACAACCTGATCATGCTCTCACCACATGAACCAACTCGAACAACTCAAACAATTCACGACCGTGGTAGCTGACACTGGCAACTTCAGGCAGTTGGCAGATTTTGCCCCGCGCGATGCCACAACCAATCCTTCGTTGATTCTTAAAGCGGTTCAAGACCCAGAATATGCCCCCCTATTGCGGCAAGTGCTCAAACAAGGGCCCCGCCTGCCCTTGGAAGCCCAGGTTGATCAGCTGCTGGTGCGTTTCGGCCTCGAAATTTTGAAAGTGGTTCCAGGCAGAGTATCTACGGAGATTGATGCACGGCTTAGTTTTGATGTGGCAGGCATGGTGGCCCGCGCACGGCGTGTGATGTCACTTTACGATCATGAAGGCATGGGGGCTGATCGCGTGCTGATCAAGCTGGCAGCGACCTGGGAAGGCATTCAAGCGGCCCGTATTCTTGAGCACGAGGGTATTCATTGCAATTTAACTCTGCTTTTTTCGCTCTCCCAGGCTGTGGCTTGCGCTGCGGCGGGGGTTCAATTGATCTCACCTTTTGTGGGCCGAATTTATGACTGGCACAAAAAAGCCGCTGGGTCGGCCTGGAATGAAGCAGCTCATGGCGGCGCAAATGACCCCGGGGTGGCTTCGGTGACGCAAATTTACAATTATTTTAAAAAATTTGACATTTCCACTGAAATCATGGCTGCCAGTTTTCGTCATATAGGCCAGATTCAAGCCCTTGCCGGCTGCGATTTATTGACGATCAGCCCCGAATTGCTGACTCAATTGCAAATGAATACCGACGCTCTGCCACGGGTTTTGTGTGCTCAAAAAGCTTGTGAAGAACCTATTCACGCCCTCAGCTATCATGAAGCAAGCTTTCGCTTTGCGCTCAATGAAAACCCCATGGCCACAGAGAAGCTGGCTGAAGGGATTCGGGCTTTTTCAAACGATGCCGTTCAGTTGGATCGCATCATCATGACGTTCTCAAACTGAGGTCAAGTCAATGATATGGCCCCGTTGTGATCAAACCCCAGCCTGGACAGATCTTGCCACGCTTTGCCAAAAGCAAACTGAAAGCTTTGACTTGAGAGAAGCATTTCGCCGTGATTCCAGGCGGTTTGACAAATTCAGCGTTCAGGTCGACGATATTTTTCTCGATCTTTCCAAAAATTGGCTTGATGAAAATATCCTGGAGGGTTTGCTAAAGCTGGCTGAACAATGCCAGCTTCAAGAAAAGCGGCACGCCCTGCTGCATGGTGCGGCGGTCAACATCACCGAAGGCCGGGCGGCACTGCATACGGCCTTGCGCAGCCCGCTGACACCAAACCCCGTTCATCAGCAAGCCCATCTGAGCGTGGATGCCATGCTTAGGTTTGCTGAAAAGGTTCGGCAAGAGGGGCGCATCCGGCATGTCGTCAACATTGGAATTGGCGGAAGCGACCTGGGCCCGCAACTTGCTGTGATGGCCCTGGAAGAACTGTCTGATTGTCGCCTGCATATTCATTTTGTCTCGAACCTTGATGGGCATGATGTCAGCCGTGTTTTGAAGCTTTTGAGCCCCCGGGAAACGCTTTTTATCCTGGCCAGCAAAAGCTTTACAACGCCAGACACTCTGGTCAATGCGCAAACCGCAAAAGATTGGTTTTTGAGCCACGGTGGCGTTGGTATGGCCGATCATTTTGTGGCCACAACCGCCAATCCAGCGGCAGCCAGAGCCTGGGGTATCAACACCATTTTTGATTTATGGGATTGGGTGGGAGGTCGATACTCCCTGTGGAGTGCGATTGGGCTTCCAATTGCCTTGGCACTGGGGAAGGAGCATTTTCAGGGTTTGCTCGACGGAGCCCACGCCATCGACAAGCATTTTGCTCAAGTACCCTTCCAAAATAATCTACCAGTTCTTTTGGGGTTGCTGGATGTCTGGTACCAAAACTTTCATCGGCTTGGTTCGCGTTGTGTTGCACCGTATCATCATGGTCTCAGGCGCTTGCCAGCTTACTTGCAACAGCTTGAAATGGAAAGTAACGGCAAGGGCGTTGACCTGCAAGGAGTTCCCTTGCCCTTTGCCACCAGCCCGGTGATTTGGGGCGAGCCAGGAACCAATGCCCAGCATGCCTATTTTCAAATGCTTCACCAAGGCCCCGAGGTGATCCCGGTGGAATTTATTTTGGTCAAAAAACCTTCGCATGGTCGAGCTGACACCCATGCCCAAGTTTTGGCGAATGGCTTGGCTCAGGCCCAGGCATTGATGATGGGGAAAAGCACTGAAGAAGCCTTGGCTGAAAAAATGCCTTCAGAAAGCCCTCACATGGATCCATCCGTCCTGGCTCGCCATCGAAGGTGTCCTGGCAATCGACCCAGCAGCATGATTCTCCTGGACGCACTCACCCCCAGCAGCTTGGGGAAATTGATCGCCTTGTATGAGCACCGCGTGTTTGTGAGCGGTGCCATCTGGGGCATTAATAGCTTTGATCAGTGGGGTGTCGAGTTAGGAAAATCACTGGCGCATCAATTGCTGCCACGCCTGAGCAGTGGCAACACCGAGGGCCTGGATGGATCAACCGCGGGTTTGATTCGGCGCTTGAAATGACCCGTCAATCCTCCCGGGGTCGTGGCTTGAGGTCGATGTAATGCCAAAATTGCCGGCTGAAAATCGGGCGCCGGTAACCCACGAGCCAAGGGTGCGTGAGGTCCGTCACAAGCCGGTGGGTTCGGTAGCGGTAGGGCATATAGGCGATGGCAATCTGCTGGGCCTTTTTGAGCAGATTCAACCGCTCAGGGCCGTCAGGAAGGTCTTGCATTTCTTGCAAAATCTGATCATAGGGTGCGTGTTTGAAACGCGCCAAATTGGCACTTCCCGCCCCTGGGCCATACAGCATCCCCAAACCGCCCTGGGGATCCGGCGAAGAATCACTGGAGCCCAACGACCAGATCATCAATTGTCCGGCCCGAGCGGCTTTGAGTTGCTCAGGCCATTGCCCAACCTTGACGCGCATTTTTAGCCCGATGGCGTCCATGTTTTTTTTCCAGTATTCATCAAAGGCCCTGGAAAGTGGATCGGGCTGGCTCCCTACTTCGAGAACCAAGGGCTGGCCGTTGGGTTGTTCGCGCCAGCCATCCCCATCGCGGTCAAGGTAATGAAACAAATCCAAAAGGGCTTTCGCACGTGCCGGGCTGAACTCGCTCAATTCAGTTTTCAGATGAGGATCGTAGCCCCAAGTGCCCGGAGCCACCATACTTTGGGCGGGAATGGCCTGGCCGCGGCGCACGGTGGTGATTTCACCCTCAACATCTGTGGCCAGGCTGATGGCGCGCCGCAGCGCCACTTTTTCAGGGGTATAGCCACCCACGAGGGGGTCTTCCATGTTGAAATAAAAAAAAGTGCGGTCGGGATTCAACATGCGCTGCATACGAATACCACGCTTGGCCAGATTGGGGGCCAGTGTTCCGTTGGGGGCAGCGATGGGCATAAATTCAGCGGGCATTCGTGTGAGCAAATCGAGTTGTCCATTCAAAAAGGCCAGCCAACGTGGCTGGCTTTCATTGAGAATGGTCACCTCTACGCCGTCAAGCATCGGCAGTTTGCGGCCTTTGAACTGCTCAAGCCATTGTTGGCCTTCGGTGTCATCAGGGTT
>JBEIRS010000265.1:0-2466 GCA_040375795.1 Methylibium sp. | reverse complement strand
CTCTGGCAGCAGGCAGCATCACTGGTACGGCCATATTGAGCTACGAGGGGGTTCCTTCCAATTTGTGCATCAGCCTTGTCAATGGAACGCAAGCCTTGGCAAGGCAGGTCCAAGTTGCTGATGTTGATGTCAAAGTACTCGATAGCACGATCAATATTGCCACACTCACAACCCAATTCTGCTCTGGTTAGAGCGTCAAAATTAGCTGGACACTGGGGCGCGCTTAAGTTTCGAGGCTGTGTCAGAAATCGGCCTGCCTTTGGACATCCCTGCAAGGAATAAAAATGATGGCAGTCAATTCTTTCGAGTTTTCCACCTTGGCTGGAATGAGAAAAATATCAACATTGAGGGGGCCGGCACGATAGAATTTTATGCTCGTCATTATTCACTCATCTGCCCTGGGGGGCTTATCATGTATAAACTTGTTCTTATCCGTCACGGCGAGTCGACTTGGAATTTGGAAAATCGTTTCACTGGCTGGACAGATGTTGATCTGACAAGCACTGGCGTGACTCAGGCCCAGCAAGCCGGGCGGTTTTTACGGGAAGAAGGGTTTGAGTTTGACATTGCTTATACCTCTGTGCTCAAGCGTGCCATTCACACCCTGGCTCACTGCCTGGATGCAATGGATAGAGATTGGCTTCCCGTGGTCAAATCTTGGCAGCTCAATGAGCGTCACTACGGTGCTCTTCAGGGGCTGAATAAGGCCGAAACAGCCCAAAAATACGGCGAAGATCAAGTCTTGCTCTGGCGTCGAAGTTATGACACCCCCCCGCCCCCCTTGGCTGAAAGCGATATCCGCCGAGAAGTGAATGATCCGCGTTACGCCAAACTTGACCCACGCAATATTCCTCTCAGTGAATGCTTGAAAGACACCGTGGCTCGTGTCCTGCCTCTTTGGAACCGTGAACTGGCGCCTGTCATTCGTTCAGGCCAAAAGCTACTGATTGCCGCTCATGGCAACAGTATTCGTGCGCTGGTGAAATATCTGGATAATGTTTCTGACCAAGATATTGTAAGCTTGAATATTCCCAATGGGATACCGCTTGTTTATGAGCTTGATGCTGAGCTGCGTCCTTTGTCTCGCAGGTACTTGGGCCAGCCCAAAGAAGCTGCATAGCAGGGTGGTTGAGCCTGACCCCTTTGGATTTCTGCAGAGAAAGTGTTGCTGTGCTCAGGCCAGGGAGCATTCAATGCAACACTGTTGGCCCTGAAAAATTGCCCAAAGTGGCTTGAACTGAAGGCCGCTTTGCATGATCAGAAGGAATCGATTGAACCGTCCCGAGCAAACAGGTACCCTCGAAAATAGCAACCGAGCGGCACTGAATGTGCCCGATGACTTTAGCTGAAGCAGCCAGTATCACCAGGCCATGACATCGAATGGCTACCTCATTTGCTCGGGCTGTGACGGTTCCAAGCACCACGACAAATTCTGCATTTTTTATCATGCCTTTGAGCACAGCATCAGAGTCAATGAGCACAACACCACCTGAGGATAGTGCACCATCGAGTTCTCCTTTGATGTGAATCGAATGACAATTGATCTCTCCCACAAGGGTAGCAGCCGAAGCCACTTCAAGGCTGCCCGGCTCTTTCAGCCGAGCCATCGCCTCATGAAGTTGCTGATGAATAAAATTTTGATCAGATTCATCACTTTCTTTTGACCACTTGCTGCGATGAATAAATGGTTCAGCGCCAGTTGGTACACCATACTGGTTCATGCTTGGTATTCGAATATTTTCTGTTGCATGAGGTGGGTGGTATGAGTTTTTCATCGAATCGATTGGATGAGACTGATCCAAATCGATCTCATGGTCGTCTTCTGCTGTAAGGCGGTTGACTATTGGTGCCCCAGGAATTTCGAGGCTTAAATCAAGATTTTGCATGAGTGAAATTTTTTATTTTTTGAGAGTAGTCTGAGCCGTGACTGCCCTCATGGGTTCAAGGTCAATGGGGCTGGTGTCGACTCGACACAAAAAGTTTGGCAATCAAGTGAATCATGTCAGGGACATGTGATCAGGATTGCATAAACGTTAAGCGCCATCGTTATCCGACAGATGTGAATTGATACGACACTAAAATCTATGGTTTGAATGGGTTATTTGGCATAGCCGTAAATCCCAAAAATCATGAGTGTCAGCCCAAGGAGGCAAAACGCAAGCATCCATTGAGCCATGGGATTGGCTTTGAGCAGCTTTACAATGAATGGGTCTGACATATTGGGTTGGGCAACTATTTCTTGCACCGGAACCCGGGCCCAACGGTTCTGTGCGGCTGCATAAACAATCACGGTGCCATCGGTTGGCGAGCCACAATAGCTCAATTTTCCCAAATAGGGCAGGGAAGAAGCCGAAATATTTTGAGGCATATCAGCTCCCTCTTGTTGATATTGATATCAATGGCTTTGTGAATTGATGATGCCCTTGAAGGCTTTGGTATTTTGCAGGCGGAATAGCTATACTCAGT
>JBEIRS010000361.1:0-1231 GCA_040375795.1 Methylibium sp. | reverse complement strand
TGAATCGATTTTGATTCAAAATGAAAAGGTGGCCATTGAGCGCCTTGATACGTTGGCTTGCATGGGGGTCAAATTGGCAATTGATGACTTTGGTACAGGGTACTCTAGCCTGGGTTATCTTAAAAAATTGCCGATCAATCGTTTAAAAATTGATCGCAGTTTTCTTCGCGGACTGCCTGTCGATCAAAATGATGTGGGTATTGTGAATGCTGTGATTTATTTGGGTCGGGCCTTGGGCTTGAGAATTGTTGCCGAGGGTGTTGAAACCGAGATTCAAAGGCAATTCTTGGAGGCTGCGGGTTGTGAACAGTATCAAGGCTTTTTATTTGCGCCAGCCCTGGATGTATCGGCATTCATGGAGCGATTAAAAACTGGTTAGCCGACGACATCAATTCATTAAGATGCAAAAATCAAGCCCGGCAGCCTGTTGGATTTGGAATGGGACTCGCCGCTGGCTGCAAATCAGGCTCAGCAGCGCATTTTCACTGCCTTTTTGGCCCATCGCGGGTTATAAAAAATGATTTACCGCTTTAAATCGAAAGCTGCTTCAGACCTGCTGATGTTGAGTGCTCATGCCGATCAAATACTTCATTTGATGGGAAAGCAGCCCAGCGCGCGGGGAATTATTGAGGTTCATCAAATGCCCGCGGCCCTGGATGCTTTAATGCAGGCCATCGTGACCGATGATGCCCTGCATGCGCTGGAAATTGGTTCAGGGCAGGCATTCAAGTCTGAGGAAGGATGTGATCAAAACAACGAATCTGATCGCGAACTCCAGAACAGGGTCACGCTGCGCCAGCGCGCCTGGCCTATGATCAGCATCTTGAAGGCCGCCCTTGCAGAAAAACAAGACATTATTTGGGAAACTTGAGCAGCATATTTGTTTGGCCCTACAAAATCCAATCATTCTGTCATTCTCACCTGTCATGCTGGGCGCAGTCCCAGGTGTTGGCCCAACCAGTCATGCGGGTTTTGAGCCTGGAAAAACTGCGCTGCAGTCAGCCGTTTTCCTCCTGGCTTTTGTAATTCTGTGACCTCAAGGGCAGAACCTTCGCCACACACCACTTGTAAACCTTCTGGGCCGACTGCCACAATCTGACCAATCCCCCCTCCCCTTTTCAACGGAACCTCCCGGGCCCCCCATAACTTGAGCAGTTCACCTTGAACATCTGTGTGTGCGCCGGGAAACGGATCAAAAGCCCGAATTTGACGCTCCAGGCGTGCTGCTGGG
>JBEIRS010000350.1:0-1387 GCA_040375795.1 Methylibium sp. | reverse complement strand
GGGGGATGGGATGAAGCGTGGTTCTTGTGGAAAGGTAGTGCTTACCGTCAAGCACTTTATACACAAGGTTGCCATCAAGCAGCCCTAAGCCAACGCCATCTCCATGCTGATAATTCTGCCCCCCCATGCTTACCTTCTATAAAACATTACAGAAAAATGTGATGCACGGGCTATTTTTTTTATCAAAATTGAATCAGCAGGATCAAACAACTGGATTGAGTTCGATGTGCTTGTTCAAAGTTTGCCCACAGTCGTAGTTTTTTTCACGATCTGCTCGGTGGCAATTGGTGTTAATACCGATTCGGTATAACTATCTTCTTAATGTGCATCATGAATCAGATGGCTGAAGTGGCTGGCTTGGCGCTTATCGGAGACCTGACCCAAGGCCTCATTGAGTATTCCATCCATCAGGGCCTTGATCAGTGCCAGGGAGAAAGAGAGTTTTCAGCAGACGGCCAGGGGGCGAGTTGCATCAGCCAGCAACAAAGTGCCTTGTACCAAGTCTTCCACGGCTTCAGCCAAATCTGTCGGGGGATCAAGAGTTTCGATCTCGGCCAGAATGTCTTCTGCATCTTCGAGATCATCGGGATCAAGGTAACGGTATAACAAAGCCAAAGGCTCAATGATCGCTGGAGCCTGTGGGCCTGAAGCACGTTTCAAAAGTGCCGGAAACAACGTCAGGGCCAGCGAAAACCCTGCCACCCAAGGAAACACCGCCTCAACCTCATCGTCTGCATCTTGAAGCTCAAAAACCCAGGGGTCAAACCACTGGCGTGCGATGATCCGGTGATTCAATTCTTGGTGGCGCCAAACAACCAAATGACATAAATGAGACACATCCAGGCCGGGGGGCAAAGGGCGAGCCTCGATATCAAATACAAAAGGCAGCCATTGCGCTTGAGGGACTGGCTGGGGCTGAAGCAGTACTCCACAAAGATAACCATCAAGAATACTGACATCCAAGGGGTCCAAGGGGCTCGGAAGCTGATCCAGGCTTTGCTGCAAAGACTCTCTCTGCTCGTCGCTCATGCCAATAAAATCTGGAGGAGGAAGTACGCGCCGTGCGCGAGGCAAAGCAGGACGAAAACGAGAGGGATGGCGTCGAGTCATGTGATCATGGGGGTTAGCCTTCAGAACCTGGCGGGGGCTCTGCGGATTTGTTTGAAAGAAGCTTTGAGCGGTAGTCCATGTGTAAGTGCTCAGGGGTTTCATCTTCAAAGGCAGCCGCCCCCTCCCAGCCCATCAAAGCACCGATCAAGGCAGAGCCTGCCAGCAATAAAGTGGTGAGTTCGGTGTTGCTGCCAGTTGCTGCACCGGCGCCTCTGAGCCACCAAGCCAAGCCCAATGAGAGAAAACCACCCACCATGGCGGACGCCCCACGCCGCAG
>JBEIRS010000270.1:0-2368 GCA_040375795.1 Methylibium sp. | reverse complement strand
GGCTTTCGCTCTTTGGAGCAGGTCACGGGCACTCATGGTGGGCCTGACGCCCCTCCGACATCTGCCGCGCCGCGCCTACAGCACCCAGCCCTTGAGGCCCCTCCATGTCCCAGACGATCCACCCCATGCTCAACATTGCCATCAAGGCGGCCCGTAGCGCTGGCGCGTTGATCAATCAGGCGTCACGCGATCTCGATTTGGTCAAAGTGCAAACCAAGGCCCCCAATGATTTTGTCACGGAGGTCGACCAGGCTGCAGAGCGGGTGATCATTGAAACCTTGCTCGGAGCTTACCCTGGCCACGGCATCTTGGCTGAAGAGTCAGGTGATCGATACGGTTCACACAGCAGCGAGTATCTCTGGATCATCGACCCCCTGGACGGTACCACCAATTTTATCCACGGCTTTCCTTTTTACGCCGTCTCGATTGGTTTGGCTTTCAAGGGGCAGGTACAGCAGGCTGTCGTCTATGACCCCGTTCACAATGATTTGTTTTATGCCTCGAAGGGGCGCGGTTCGTTCATGAATGACCGCCGGCTTCGGGTGTCACGCAGAACCCGTTTGTCTGAAGCCCTGATTGGAACCGGTTTTCCGTTTCGTCGTGGTGACAATTTCCAAAGCTACCTCGAAATGTTTGCCGCCATTTCCCAAAGCTGTGCCGGCTTGCGCCGTCCTGGGGCGGCTGCGCTTGACTTGTGCTACGTGGCAGCAGGCTTTTGTGATGGTTTTTTTGAAACGGGCCTGAGCCCTTGGGATGTGGCCGCTGGTTCACTGATGGTGACGGAGGCCGGTGGGCTGGTGGGTAATTTCAGTGGCGAAGCCGACTTTCTTCATCAGCGTGAAATCATCGCTGGCAACCCCCGTATTTATGGGCAACTGGTGCAAATTCTGTCACCCTACACCCAATTGAAAGCTGAAGCCCCCAGCAGTAGCCCATCAGGTCAGGCTGAGGCGGGTTCAGTACCTTCTTCGATAGCGTTCAGTGCTCAAACACCTGCGCAAGCGCTGGCAGAAGCTGAAATTTTGCCCAAAAAAGGCCCTACACGCATTCGCAAGGCCGACCCCAACAAAGACCGTGCTCCTTTTTGAGGCTGGCTCACTGGCTCAACTTGCCTTGGTTCATCACAATAGACAAGCCATAGAAAAGTGTGCCATCAATGCAAGGATGGGGCTCACGATGTCACAAAATTGAAAAAACCGCCCCAAAGGGCGGTTTTTGATGGGTTTCCGAGCTCAGAGGCCTTGAGGCCATTCAAGCATCAGAAGCTGTGACGAACGCCAACTTGAATACCATAGGAATTGGAGTCAAGCTTGGGGTTGTTGAAACCAAGAGCGGAAGCCGCAGCATTGTCAACCACCGTGGCCAAGCCATAAACCGCAGTACGCTTGGACAGGTCATACTTGGCTTGCAAGGTGTAGAAATTGGCGTTGTCCTTGGCGGATGCGTTAGAGCCATTGACATCGCGGGCGATTGCCAAACCAGGAGTGACAGTGAAGGCACCAAAGGGGAAAGCGGCTTGCAGGCCGGCAATGGTCATCTTCTTGGGCAGCTTGACAGCGGCAGTGCCCAATTCGGTGTTGGTGTAGTAGGCGCTCACGTCAGCCATGTCAAATTTGTAACCCGCAGTCAAAATCCACTCGGCACGTTTTTGAGAATTGGCCAGGCCAGAGTTCACGTCTTCAAGACCGAGGTAACCCACGCCAGCGCGGATGGGGCCTTGAGCGTATTGAACATTGAAGCTCACGCCACGGCCAGCTTTGGCGCTGGTGCCAGAATTGATTTCAACCCCAGGGCCGCTGGAACCGATGGCGAAGGTGTATTGGCCTTCAATGGTCAGACCGTTGAGAGAAGGGCTCTTGTAGTTCAGCGCATTGTCGGCACGGTAACCGCCGTTGGCGCCATAGGTGCCAGCAAGGGTCAAAACGTCATAGGGCTTGGTGCCGATCATGTCGGCGACGTTCCCCAGCGGGGTGTATTGGCGGCCCAAACGGACAGCACCGAAATCACCTTCGACGCCAACCCAGGCTTGACGACCAAACAAGCGACCGCCCTGGGCCTGAGTGCCGGTATCGATATTAAAACCGTTTTCAATTTGGAACGCGCCCTTCAGTCCACCGCCCAGATCTTCTGTGCCACGAACACCGAGGCGGGAGCCGTTCAATTGCCCAGAATTCAGCTTGCGGACGCTGCCATCGCCTTTTTCGTGGGCCAAGGATGCATCAACGACGCCATACAGGGTGAAATTAGATTGAGCTGAGGCGGCGCCAGAGGCTGCCAAAACAGCCAAAGCGATCAGGGATTTCTTCATTGCAATTTTTCTCCAGAGTTAAATTCGGGGCCACAAGCATGATGAGGCTTTTTTGAGGCC
>JBEIRS010000041.1:0-8815 GCA_040375795.1 Methylibium sp. | reverse complement strand
GGCTGGGTTTTGAATTTTGGCTGAATCGATTGTTGCGAGCCTCAGCCTTCAAAGGCAAGGTGGTGGTGGCCAGTGAAGGCATCACACCACGTCAAATCAAAGGAAGTATCGACCCCCCATGCCTGGCACAGCCTGACCCATGCCGTGGTTTATGTCAGCAATATCCAGAAAGCCCTCATCCATCAAGCCCCCGATCAAACCCTCTCCATTGAAGAACGCGCCCAGCACTACACCCAGACCCTGCTCAAACTACACCAGGAAGCCCAGCAGATGCTGGGCACCATCCCCCCAGAAAAACGGCGCGCCATCACCTCACATGATGCCTTTGGCTACCTGGGTGATGCCTATGGGATCACGCTGCTGTCTCCCGGCAACTGGCGTGGCCATGCAGAAGCTTCTGCGGCTGATGTGGCGCAATTGATTCGTCAAATACGTGCTCGTCGAGTGAGTGCGGTTTTTCTGGAAAATATCAGTAACGCCAAGCTGATTCAACAAATTGCCCTCGAATCAGGGGCGCGTGTCGGGGGCACCTTGTATTCTGATGCACTTTCGACCCCCGATGGCCCTGCCCCGACCTACCTGCAACTGATGCAGCACAATCTCCGTACTTTTATGGCAGCATTCAACTCCTGACATATCCAGGCTCATCACCCTCCACTGCTTGCCGCCATTATGCCCATTCACCCGCCCAGCTTGACGTCCTTGCGTTCTCATAGTTACTCTGGCCTCGAAAACGGCGCCAAGCTCATCATATTGGGTGCCGTTCATGGCAATGAAACTTGTGGTACTTCAGGTATTGAGCGCATTGTGGCTGAGTTTGATCGCGGTGAACTGCAACTGGCCCGTGGAAAGCTCACTTTGGTCCCCATCACCAACCCTTTGGCCTACATCAAAATGGAACGTGCAGGGGATCGAAATCTCAATCGCAACTTGCGGCCCCAAGCCCAGCCCAGGGATTATGAAGATCGCCTTGCCAATGCCTTGTGCCCTTTATTGACAGCGCATGATGTCCTGCTCGACATTCATTCTTTCCATACGCCAGGTCAACCCTTCGTCATGCTCGGCCCGATTGACAACAACGGCCCACTGGAACCCTTCGCACGCGCCACAGAGGAAGAATCCCTCGCGCTCAGGCTGGGGCCCCGGCGCATTGTAGAGGGCTGGCTCGACACCTATGCCACCGGCGTTAAAAAGCGTTTGATCAGGCTTCAAACGAGCCACGCCGAGCCAATCAGCGAACGCGCCCAGACACTCAACACCGACCCAAATTATGGTGTGGGCACCACAGAATACATGCGCAGCCAGGGTGGTTATGCGATCACTCTCGAATGCGGGCAGCACCATGACCCCAAAGCCCCCGAAGTGGCTTACCAGGCCATTCGAAATGCCTTGGCTCATTTAAAATTGATTGACGCCCCGCCCCCCCCTGCCCGCACGGACCTTGAATGCCTGTGCCTGAATGAAGTCACCGACCGCCTGCATCCCGAAGACCGCTTCGTGCGCGCATGGGCCAGCTATGATCGCCTGCAAACCGGGGATTTGATCGGCCTTCGACACAATGGGGCCGAGGTTCGCGCCCTGAGAGACGGTTTTATTGTGTTCCCGAACCCTCAATCCCTTCCTGGCAATGAATGGTTCTATTTTGCCGAGCCCAGCAGGCGAGTGCTTCGAGCCTCAGAGGCTCAAGCAAACTCCCCACACGCTGACGCAGACTGATGACGCCAAACACGAGAGCTTGATTTTTTTCGCCCATCATCGACATTGATTGAATGGATTGAAGTTTATGTATGCCCCGTCACAAAATGATGTCCGCACATTTTTTTGTCATACTTACACCAAAATTCAAGAAGGCCGCCCCTTGACGCCTCTTGAAAGTCAAGCCGCACCATGGATCAATCAACATCCAGAGTATGCAAAAGACCTCTCCCATCTTGAGGCTGCACTCGAGACGGCGCGTCACCTTGACGATGGTCATCACAACCCTTTTTTACACCTTTCCATGCACCTTAGCCTCAGTGAGCAAATCAGCATGGATCAACCCAGTGGCATTCGTCAGGCCATGGAGCGGCTTGCCGCACGCAAAGGCTCGCTCCACGAGGCCCACCATGAGGCCATGGAGTGCCTCGGAGCCATGCTCTGGGCTTCTCAGCAAAGTGGGCTTCCTCCAGATGGCCAAGCCTACCTTGATGCGGTTCGACAGCGGGCAGGCCAATGAGCCTTCAATCCATCAACTTGCCAGCATTGGGTTCTGGGGGCACTCAGCAAGGTGGCCCATGGAGCCAGGTTGTCCGGGCTTTGTCACAATGGCTGACCAGCTTAGGCGTCTCCCCCAAAAACACCGTGGTTCTGCTGCCCCAGTGGGCACACTTGGCGTGTGCCCGTTGCGCCTGGGATGATCAAATTGGTGACAAGCCACCGTTGTTTGAAACCCCTCAAACATTGATCAAAACCTGGGGACCGGCCTCAACATCAGAAGCCGGGATGATCACCTTTGATGTCGCCACGGACCGCCTGGCGGCCAAAAATTTGTTGGCCCAGGTGATCCACTTTGGCCCGGGAGACGAATGGGCCATGGAATATGCCCTGGGGGCCCTGGTGCAAACGGCGCATGACCTCGCCCGAGCCGCGGCATTGATCCCCCCTGAGCAGCGGCCCGCATATTGGCAGCGTTGCCGAGAGGGGGTTCAACCGGGCAGTGCAGCCCAAAGACAGCAGGCCATTCTTCGTGTGGCCATCGAATGGGCTGCCTTGCAACCCGCCCCCTTGTCAGACATTTTATTCACCCCTCCCGTGAGGGTCGGGGCCTGGGTGCTGGTTCAAGCAGGAGGCCCTGACCCTTTGGCTCAGGCGGTATGCTCCCATGCCTCTGCGCAAACCCACTGCGGCATCATCAACCTCGATTCAACGGTTCAAAATGAGGCCGGTGACTGGGTGCTAAAAGGCCTGTCTTCGGTTTTAAAAATCACGGCCTGCAGAGACTTTGAAGATGAAGCCCAACGATGTGCGGCTGTCATTTTGCATCATGTCCGGCGTGACGAGGTTCCAGTGGCGGTGGTGGCCCAAGACCGCACCTTGATGCGCAGGGTACAAGCCCTGTTGAAGCGTCAGCAACTTGATGTTCAAGATGAAACAGGCTGGAAGCTTTCTACAAGCACAGCGGCAGCCTGCTTGATGGCTTGGCTGAATTGGTTTTCACCGCACTCCAGCCTGGACGACCTCCTGGACGCCCTGAAAACACGACCCCAAACGCTGGATCACGCCCATCAACTCGAGGCCGAACTACGCCAAGGCGCCTGGAGAACCATGGCCACTGTCCCTGCGGATGAGCTCTCGGCTGCATCCAAGTCTTTGTGGGATGACGCCTTGAAAGCGCGGGCTGATTTGTCCGTGAACATGGCCCGGCCTTTGCATCATTGGCAGCTTGCGCTGCGGCAGGTTTTGAAGTTTTTGGGCTTGATCGAACACTTGGCCTCGGATGCTGCGGGGGTTCAAGTGCTGTCCGTTTTATGTCTGACCGACGATCACGCACACCCGCAACATTTGACTGATGATGGGCGTCACCTGAGCTGGGCCGATTTTGTTCAATGGCTCGACTTTTCTCTAGAGTACAGCACCTTGATACCGAGTGCGCCTTCGCAGCCAAAAGTCTTTGTCACTCCCTTGTCACAAGCGATTTTGCGGCCCTTTGCTGCCCTGGTATTCCCAGGCGCGGATGCCCATCAATGGCGCATGTCGGCACATGAACACCCCTGTTTGATCCCTGCCCAGGCCCCGCTTTTCGGGCTGACTTCACTTGAAGTTCAACAACAGTCCTTGAGGTCGGCTGTGGGTCATTTATTGCATGTACCTCAAGTCACCATCTTGTACCGGCTCCTGGATGGCTCAGAACCGCGTGCGCCCAGCCCTTTACTGGAACACCTGGCTCTTGCCTGGAGCCAGGCATTTCCAGAGGCCGACACCCAAATTCAATGGTCACAAATTTTGCAGGAAAAAACCCTGATTGCCACCCCGGTGAGGCCTGGCGAACCCAGTGCGCCAGATCTGCTGCCTCTGCGTTTGAGTGCAAAAGCCTGTGATGCATTACGCAGCTGTCCTTACCAGTTTTTTGCCCTGCGTATGCTGGGTTTGCGAAACACCCGTGAGTGGGGAAAACTGCCTGAAAAGCGTGATTACGGTATTTGGCTGCATGACGTCCTGTATCGTTTTCACAAGGCGCGCGATACACCCTCGACATGGGCCGAAGAAGTTGCTCATTTACAAGCCATTGCCCGTGAATCACAACAGGCCATGGGCCTGAATGATGCTGAGTTTTGGCCTTATTGGGTGTCCTTTGAGCAACTGATTGACCCCTACTTAACCTGGCAACACAAACGTGATCAGCAAGGGATACGCTGGTTGGCCAGTGAGCTTGAATTAACAGCAACCCCGACAGCATGGAAGGGGGTGACCATGTTTGGAAAAATCGATCGGGTTGACAAGGCGGAGGGGGGCGCAGTGCTTGATCTGATTGATTACAAAACCAAAGCCAAGTCCACCTTGAGCAAAGGCATGAAAAACCCCAGCGAAGACACCCAACTGGCTTTCTATACCGCCCTCCTGATGCAGCACCATCCCAAGTCTGTGGTGGCTTCAGCTTATTTACCCCTTGACGACAAAGAAGAAAAAATCGAGCTGCTTGCCCTCAAAAGCCCCCATGAAGCCGCCCGATTGCTGCTTGAAGGCATCGGCTTTGATTTGCAACGCCTACGTGATGGAGCAAGCCTTCGGCCACTTGGGCAAGGCGATACTTGCGATTATTGCGAGGCAAGGGGTTTGTGCCGCAAGGATCACTGGGCCACTGAACATTCTTCCTCAGAGGCAGCGCAAATATGAATTCTGCGGCTTACCAATGTGACGGCCAAGACGTTTCCGCCGACGTGTTTTACCAAACAGCCTGCAACCCCCAGCGCAGTGTGGTGGTTGAAGCTTGCGCCGGTGCTGGAAAAACCTGGATGCTCGTGTCCCGGATGATTCGAGCCTTGTTACAAGGATCTCGACCTCAGGAAATTTTAGCCATCACATTCACGCGCAAAGCAGCCAGCGAAATGCGTGACCGATTGATGCAATGGCTGAGTGACTGGCGCACCAACCAGGCCTCTGATGAAACCCGCATTCACATGCTTTGTGAGCGCGGCATGAGCCGCCCCGACGCTGAAAAGGCCCAGGCTGCACTGGGTGAATTGCATGAATCGATCCTCCGAAGTGGTCGTTCGGTCGAAATCCGAACTTTTCATGCCTGGTTTTCTCAGCTTTTTCGTGGCGCCCCCCTGGAGATGCTCGATGAATTGCAGCTCAGCCCCAATATGCAATTGCTCGAAAAAACAGACCCGCATCTGGATGATATTTTTCATCGGTTTTACTCCAAGCTGGTGCATGATGAACCATTAAAAGCTGATTTTGAAGCTCAAATGCGCTTGCGTGGAAAATTTTCCACCCTTGAATGGTTAAAAACCTCTTTGGCCAAGCGCATTGAGATCGAGTGGGCTGCCAAAAAAGGGGTCTTACAAACGAGCGTGCCTCAAATCCTGGGCACCTGGCCCAAGACCTCTGATCCTTACGCGGCCATCGATGAATCGGTATTTCAAGAGCCGCTGAAAGAAATTCTTGAGCATTTGCGTCAAAAGCCAACCAAGAAATCGCAAAACATCAGCGCCGCCATTGAAGAAGCCTTGCAGCAACCCCAAGCAAGGGAGATTTTTCAAGCCATTGAGAAACTATGGAGCAAAAAGACTTTCCAATCGGAACTCAGCGAGTTTTCAGCCGCAGAGAAGCTGCGCAAACTGATAGAAGATATCAAGCTGGCTGATCAGCAGCTTGAAAATCACAAAGAGCATCAGCGCATGGCCCGACTCTCTTTGGCCTTGATCCAGATTTATCTTGCCTATTACCTTGAGAAGGGATTTGCCGACTTTCATGACCTGGAACAATGCGAACTGACCTTATTTAGAGAAAGTTATTCAGCCGCCTGGATGCAAGAGCGTCTAGATACCCGCATACGGCACGTCTTGATTGATGAATTTCAAGACACCAGTCCTTTGCAATGGCAGGCTCTTCATGCTTGGTTAAGTGGTTATGCAGGTTCTGGCGGCGGCTTCAGTGGGAAAATCCCGCCAAGTGTTTTTATCGTCGGTGACCCCAAGCAAAGTATTTACCGTTTTCGTGGTGCTGAACCGCGTGTTTTCGAGGCCGCCAAAGCCTATCTGCAGGAGGGTCTTGGCGGTGCCTTTCTGGCCTGTGATCACACACGACGCAATGCCCCACAAGTGCTTGAAGCCGTGAATCATGTCTTTGATACCGCACAAGTCGCAGGCGAATTTCACGGCTTTCGCCGACACACCACCGAGTTACCTTTGCTCAACCCCTCCTCCAGCAGCCCCTGGCCGGCCTCTTTATGGGCGTTGCCGATGGTGACAATCCAACCAGAGGCTGACCTTTCAGCGCCCAAGGCTGCCCCTGAAGAAGCCTTGGAGACTCATCCAGCCCGCCCGAGCTTGTTTGATTGGCGCGACTCTCTCACCACGCCTCGCCAGGAAGAACGTATTGATCGTCGCCAGCAAGAGGCCCAGCAGCTTGCACGCATGGTGGCTGCAGTGCTGGCCCATCCAGCCAAACACCCTCGAAGTGAACGGGCTTTGAGCCCGGGAGATATTTACGTACTGGCTCGCAAGCGTGAGTCTCTGCACATTTTAGGCCACGAACTTCACGCACTGGGCATTCCTTTTGCTGCGCCGGAGTCCATGACGTTGATGGATGCCCCCGAAGTTCAAGATGTGGTGGCCCTGCTGGATTTTTTAGCTTCTCCGCAGCATGATCTAGCCCTCGCCCGTGCCCTAAAAAGCCCCATTTTTTCTGCCTCAGACGCAGATCTGGTGCATATTGCACAGCAGGTAAAAAGCTTATACAGACCCACCCAAGGAGCTTCTCCATTCATTGGCAAGGTGTCATGGTGGGCCGCACTCGACAGTGTCAGTGAGACTGATCTAAGCCCGGCTTTGCAGCGCGCGCGTGCCCATTTGAGGGCTTGGCGCAGCTTGGTTCCCAAGCTCACTCCCCATGATCTTCTTGACCAGATCTTTCATCAAGGCGACATCCTTGAGCGCATGCTGGCGGCCACCCCTCCTGCCCAAAGTATGCTGGCCCAAAATGCCTTGACAGCGTTACTCGGGCAATCCCTCTTGCTCAATGGAGCACGCTACACCACTCTTTATCAACTGGTACGAACCTTAAAGCGTCAGGCTGTGCCATTGCTGCCATCAACTTCTGCTGATGCGGTACAACTTTTAACAGTGCATGGGGCCAAGGGCCTGGAAGCCGAGGTGGTCTTTTTGATGGATACCCATCCTGCCGATCAAGGCAGCAAATATGCCAGCCTATTGATCGACTGGCCTGTCAACTCCGATGCCCCGCACACCTGTGCCTTCATCTACTCAGAAAAAAATTGCCCGCCATCCCTTTGGCCCCTGATGGAGCAGGAAAAATTGGCCCGTCACCGAGAAGAGCTCAATGGCTTGTATGTGGCCATGACCCGTGCCAAAGAATGCCTCGTGATGAGTGCGCATGAGCGTAAAAAGGCAAGCTCTCCAGAGGCCCACACCTGGTGGCAGCGCCTTAGTCCGCTGGCCACCCTCAGCCAAACTGTGTCTTCCGAGGCCCTCCCGACGGGGCCGGCCGATGCTCCCAGGCGTGTATGGGCCTTGCCAACACTTCAGCCTGAAGCCGCTGATCCGGCTCTTTAAACTGTTTTTATTCAAGCTGCAAAACGCACGATATGAGTGGCTTTTCCAATCGTCAGACTTTGCTGTTGGCCTCATTGACGGCCTGCTGCATTCATCTGGGTTTTCTTTACACTTTGACATTTTGGTCGCCGTCGGCCCCTGGGCCTTCGCTTCCCCCGGCTTTGCAAGCTTCCATCCTGAATTTAAGCCCCGTACCTCGGCAGGCTGCGCCGCCTATTAAACCTCATGCCAAGTCGGTTGGCATCAAAGCGCAGCCACCAAAATTCTCGCCTCATCAAGCGTCAACCATGCCCATGGTCAGGAACCATCCAATTCCCTCCCACAGCCCTGCCCCCACCACCTGGCCCCCGAGCCTCTTGAGCAATCTCTTGACTCATCCTCCTCGCCGCACTCTTTGCTTACAAGCACAGACCCAGCAGGGCATCAAGCAGCGTTGGCACCGCACGTGTCATCGGCACGCTATCAAGGCAGCCATCTTCATAATCCACACGCATCGTATCCCATGCTGTCTCGCAGGCTTGGCGAAGAAGGACGCGTCTTACTCAAGGTATGGGTCAATGCAGAGGGTGCCCCCGAACATATTGAAATTCAGATCAGCAGCGGCTTTCCCCGCCTTGATCAGGCAGCCCAGGATGCGGTCTCTCGCTGGAATTTTGATCCCGCCCGTCGGGATGAGGTTGCGATCGCCAGCTGGGTTTCAATCCCTGTGGTGTTTCGTTTGAACCCCTAGCCCCCCTATTCAAGGGCCTGGCCGTTGACATCCGGCCGGGGGGCACTACACTGACGTCAACCTTCTCCGCATTCCCACTCCAGTGGGAATCGATCAAGCGCTCTCTGGATGCTGCGACTGCGCGCCGCATGACAGAGGGTGGCCGTGGCTTGTTTGGCTGCGCTCCAGCGGATTCTTGGGGGGGAATCGGCTTTTCCGGGGCGCTGCGGGTGTATTTTTGAGTGTTGTTGATATGGGGTTAAAGCAGGGGTTAAAGCAGTCCATCGGTGGCATCAATCGCGGCCTCAACCAGTTTCTGAGCCCCTTTGAT
>JBEIRS010000089.1:0-6135 GCA_040375795.1 Methylibium sp. | reverse complement strand
GCGTATCATCAAAATCTATTGTTTTGCCAATTCAATCAGGGGCGGTTTTGAACCCGATTGATCATTTCATCAATGTGTTATGGCTTGAAGAAGGGTTGGCGAACAACACCTTGACAGCGTATCAACGAGATTTGCGCCAGCTAGAGCACTGGCTTCAATCGTCGCATGATCTGGCGTTATTGCGTGCTGATGGTACCTTGCTCAGTGAATACGCGTTTGTGCGTCATGAAGCAAGTAAGGCCAGCAGCGCCAATCGGCGCCTAAGCGTCTTCAAGCGATTTTTCCGTTGGGCCCTCAGAGAGGGCCTCATCTCTTCTGATCCGACGCTCAAGTTGGTTTCAGCCAAGCAGGCCATGAGGGTGCCCTCGGTGATGTCTGAGCACCAAGTAGAAGCACTTTTGGCGGCCCCCCTGCTCAATAGCCCTTATGGGCTGCGCGATCGTGCCATGCTTGAATTGATGTATGCCAGTGGCCTGCGAGTCAGTGAGCTGATCAGCTTAAAAACGGTGCATCTTGGCTTGACAGAAGGGGCTTTGAGAGTCACAGGAAAGGGCTCCAAAGAGCGCTTGACTCCCTTTGGTGATGAGGCTCGCTCTTGGTTATTGCGTTATCTTGGGTGCGCCAGGGGCGAGATCCTGGGGGGGCGAACCTCAGATGTTTTATTTGTGGCTCATCATGGAGGCGCCATGAGCCGACAAATGTTCTGGCGTTTGATCAAAAATTATGCAATCCGAGCCGGGATCATGGTGTCTATTTCGCCCCATACCCTTCGACATGCCTTTGCCACCCATCTTCTGAACCATGGCGCCGATCTCCGGGCAGTTCAGTTGTTATTGGGCCATGCTGATATTTCCAGCACCACGATCTATACCCATGTGGCCAGAGAGCGGCTGAAAGTGCTTCATGCCGCACATCATCCGCGTGGCTGAGTCACTCACCCAAATAAGCCACCTTGACTTGGGGGTCATGGAGTAAATCACGGGCCAGCCCACTCATGGTGATTTGTCCAGAGTCCATCACATAGGCCCGAGAGGCCAGCTCCAGGGCCCGGTTGGCATTTTGCTCAACCAACATCACCGCGGTGCCTTGCCGGTGAATGTCGGAGACCACTTGGAAAATTTTATCAACCATGATCGGGCTCAAGCCCATTGAAGGCTCATCCAGTAACAGCAAGCGGGGCCGGGCCATCAAAGCCCGGCCAATCGCCAGCATTTGCTGCTCGCCCCCGGAGAGGGTCCCGGCAAGTTGTTGACTGCGCTCTTGCAACCTTGGAAAAAGATGAAAGACCAGATCCAAGTCCTGCTGAATTTGCAGATCATGGCGCACAAAGGCCCCCATCATCAGGTTCTCGATGATGCTCATGCGAGTAAAAATGGCACGCCCCTCAGGCACCATCACAAGCCCCATGTGAACCAAATTCCAGGGCCCTTGCTTTTGGGTGGGCTGGCCCAGATATTCAATATGGCCTGCAACAGGCTTGAGCAGCCCCGTGATCGTTTTGAGCGTGGTTGATTTGCCTGCACCATTTGAGCCAATCAAGCACACCAATTCACCCTCTTGCACCTCCAGGGAAACCCCTTTAACCGCACGAATACCGCCATAAGCCACCTGAAGCCCACTGATTTTGAGCAGGGTTTTATTCATCAAATACTGGCCTTGAAAAAAAGTTCATCAGGAGACTGCATCTTCGTGACAGCAGCCAAGGTAGGCCTCAATCACACGAGGGTTGCGCTGAATTTCTGCGGGTGATCCTTCGGCGATTTTACGGCCTTGATCCAGAACCGTCACACGGTCACACAAGCCCATCACCAGCTTCACATCATGCTCAATCAAGAGAACCGTTCGACCATCCTGGCGGATTCTGTCAATCAGGTCGCGGAGTGCCCGCTTTTCTGTGGGGTTCATGCCTGCCGCAGGTTCATCCAGGGCCAACAATCGGGGGTCGGTAGCAAGCGCCCGGGCAATTTCAAGCCGCCGCTGGTCACCATAGCTCAAAGTGCGGGCCCGGTCATTGGCGAACGGGGCAATTCCGACATAGTGAAGAAGATCCAGGGCTCGCTCACGTATGGCCTGTTCTTCTTGACGAAATGAAGCGGTGCGAAAAATAGCCCCCCACAAGCCCGAGTGTGAGCGAATATGGCGCCCGACCATGACGTTTTCGAGCACTGTCATGTCACTGAATAAACGGATGTTCTGAAAAGTTCTGGCAATACCTATTTGGGCTACACGGTGCACGGCCGTCGGCCAGTACGGCTTTCCATCCAGCATGAATTGCCCTGCATCAGGGGTATAGAGACCTGTAATCAGGTTAAAAAAAGTCGTTTTACCGGCCCCATTGGGGCCAATGAGGCCATACACCGAACCGGCCTGAACCGACATACTGACCTCGGAAACTGCCTGAACACCACCAAATTGCTTCGAGGCACCTTCAACTGACAGGATCATCAAGGGGACACTCATTTTGAGCCCTGCACAGAATCAAAAGACAGCGCCGAACAACGAGAGTCTGGGGCAGGCCACAGGCCCCGGGGGCGCCATAACATGATGCCGATCATGGCCAGTGCAATCAACAACTGGCGCAATATGGAGGCATCCAGTCGGCCATCGATCATGGCTTGAAGTGGGCCCACCACATGCCGCAGCACTTCTGGCAAGGCAGCCAACAACAAGGCCCCCACCACCACCCCCGGCAGATGACCAATCCCCCCGAGGGCCACCATGGCGACCACCAAAACCGATTCTTGCAGTGAAAACGATTCAGGTGACACAAAACCCTGGAAAGCGGCGAACATCACCCCCGAAACCCCTCCAAAAGTGGCCCCCATGCCAAAGGCCAACAATTTCATGTTGCGAGTGTTGATGCCCATGGCTGTAGCCGCCACTTCATCCTCGCGAATGGCCATCCATGCACGGCCAATACGACTGCGCTCAAGGCGAAAGCACACCAGCACACTCAATACCACCAAAGCCAAAAAGAGGTAGTAATAACTGATCACAGAGGGCAACTCCCAGCCTAAAATATACAGAGGCTGATCAAACTGATGGCCAAACATTTGAATACCATCAATGCCTTTGATTCCCGCAGGCCCATTGGTGATGTTCACTGGTCGGTCAAGGTTATTCATGAAAACGCGAATAATTTCTCCAAAACCAAGGGTCACAATGGCCAAGTAATCACCCCGCAAACGCAATGTGGGAGCACCAAGCAAGACTCCAAACAAAGCCGCCAGCAAGGCCCCCATTGGAATCACCAGCCACCAGGGCACATGCAACCCCTCTGGAAACCACTGCTGAAAGACGGGAAAATTCTCTGCCAAATGAGGGCTGGCCAAAAGCGCAAACATATAAGCCCCCACCGCATAAAACGCCACATATCCAAGATCGAGCAGGCCAGCATACCCCACCACAATGTTGAGCCCCAACGCGAGCAAAACATACAAAAGCGCCGAATCAATCAGACGCACCCAGGCATTCCCCAGGCCGCCCAGGTGCATCATCAGGGGCAACACCAGCAAGGCCAGTGCAGAGAGCAAAAACCAAGTCAAATTTTTGGTGTTCATGAAAAAATCTTTCAAGCGCGATCAGCCACACGCTCACCCAAAATACCTTTGGGCTTCAGGGTCAAGACGAGAATCAGTACGATGAACGCAAAAATATCTTGGTATTGGCTGCCCAAGACATCGCCCGTCAAAAGACCGATATACCCCGCTCCCAAGGATTCAATCACCCCTAAAACCAGCCCCCCCAACATGGCTCCAGGAAGGTTGCCAATCCCTCCCAAAACAGCCGCAGTAAAAGCCTTCAGGCCGGGTAAAAAACCCATGGCATGCTGAACTGAACCGTAGTTGGCTGCATACATCAAACCAGCAAGTGCGGCCAAAGCAGCTCCGATCACAAAGGTGGCCGAGATCACCATGTCCGGCTTGACCCCCATCAGGGCGGCTGCCTGAGGATTTTCCGCGGTGGCCCGCATGGCCCGACCCAGCTTGGTTTGATGTACAAGCCACATCAAAGCCAGCAACGTGATTGCCGTGACCAGCAAAATGATGATTTGGGTCAAATCAATCACCGCATCACCGATGGCAAAACTTTGGTTGGGCAAAAGAATAGGAAAAGCTTTATAACCCGGTTTCCAGATCATCATGGCCAGGGTTTGAAGCAAGAGGCTCACGCCCATAGCCGTGATCAGGGGGGCCAAACGATGAGCATTTCGCAAGGGCTTATAAGCCACTTTTTCAATGCAAAAATTCAACAGTGAGCACACCAACACAGCCGCCAGCAAAGCCAATAAAAGCACGACAGCGCCGGGCCAGGCCAAGCCTTGCAGGACCATGACAACACTCCAGGCGGTCATGGCCCCAACCATCAATACATCACCATGGGCAAAATTGATCAAATTGATGATGCCATAGACCATGGTGTAACCAAGAGCCACCAAGGCATAAACACTACCAATCACCAAACCATTGATCACTTGCTGGATGAAAATGTCCATCCGTGAAACCCTTTCAGTTCATAAAGTAAGCAAGCTCTTTTCGAGACGACAATCCAAGAGGTCGATATTTTGATTTTTGAAACGCTGCGTCAAAAGTCGCTATGGTAGGGTCTAAAGGCAAGTGGCAATCAAATTGGCCGCTGTCAGAGCCATTTCGGGGCTTTGGTAGGCTTTCAAGACAGCAAAAAGCATCACCGCAACAACCCAAAAACCCCCCAAAGAACGCCATTTCATGGCGTACAGATCAAATCAGGCGCGCTGACGCTGTGGCCGAACAATGGCACGCTCCTGGATGGGTTGATTGGCCAGGGCGGCGATGATTCCAAGGACAATTGAAATCCACCACACGATGTTGTAACTTCCAGTGGCATCAAATAATTTCCCTCCCATCCAAACACCCAAAAAGCTTCCAAGTTGGTGGCTAAAAAATACAAAGCCAGACAGCATGGACAAATATTGAACTCCAAAAATGTGAGCTACCACTCCACTGGTCAACGGCACAGTTGACAGCCACAAAGCCCCCATCACAGCCGAGAAAATATATACACTCCAAGACGACAAGGGTGCCCATAAGAATAAAACAATCGCTATCGAGCGGATCAAATAAATCGAAGATAACAAATGGCGCTTGGGCCAACGCTGGCCCAAGACCCCAGCGGCATAGGTTCCGAGCACATTGAATAAGCTGATAATGCCCAAAGCAGTGGTGGCCACATCGGGTGAAAACCCTTTATCTTTCAAGAAACTCGGCATATGTACCGCAATAAACACCACCTGAAAACCACACACAAAATAGCCTAGCATCAACCAATGAAGGCTCGGATAAGACAAAGCCTCACGTAGGGCTTGAGCAATACTCTGACCTTGTTGCCCTGAAGCAGTGGCCTCGGGTTTGGGTTCACGCAGGCCCAGGGCCAAAGGAGCAATGGCCAAGACCAGACAGCCCATCAAAAACAAGGCATTTTGCCAATTCAAGGATTGAATCAGCCAGTTTTCAATCGGAACCATCACGAACTGGCCAAAAGACCCTGCCGCTGCAGCCGCCCCCATGGCCCACGTTCGTCGCTCAGGCTCAATTTGTCGGCCAATCACGCCATAGACGACCGCATAGGTGGTGCCTGATTGCGCCAAGCCAATCAGCAGCCCTGCACTACCAGCAAAGGCCAGCCCCGAGCTTGACAAGGCCATCAGCACCAAGCCTCCTGAATACAAAACGCTACCCAGCACCAACACACGAAATGCCCCCCAGCGATCTGCCAGCATGCCGGTGAATGGAGCAGCCAAACCCCAAGCCAAATTTTGAATAGCCAAGGCCAAAGCAAAGGTCTCTCGAGTCCAGCCACGATCCATGGTGATTGGAGCCAACCAAAGGCCAAAGCCGTGGCGAATACCCATAGAAAGGGTCACAATCAAGGCGCCACAACATAGAATCTGGGTCATAGAAAGTCGGCGGGAGGGCTCCGGTGAAGTCATGTCAGGTCAAGTGATGGCATGTGGGGCATCAATGCGCTGGAATAGATTGACTTTTGGGACAAATGTCCCAAAATCGCTTCGCTTCGCTTGCCTGCTTGCCTGCTTTTGGGACAAATGTCCCAAAATCGCTTCGCTTCGCTTGCCTGCTTGCCTGCTTGCCTGCTTTT
>JBEIRS010000348.1:0-1425 GCA_040375795.1 Methylibium sp. | reverse complement strand
TCGCCTGAAACAACCCAGGCGATGCGTCAGATGTTGCAAATGGCGGCCACACAAGGCGGGACGGCCCCTCGAGCACAAACAGTAGGTTTTTCGGTGGGTGGGAAAACAGGAACGGCACGAAAACAAGAAGGCCAGGGTTATGCCGACAAAAAATATCGTGCATGGTTTGTTGGCATGGCCCCCATGAATCACCCACGAATCGTCGTGGCAGTCATGATTGATGAGCCCCGTGCGGGCCGATTTTATGGCGGTGAGGTCGCAGCCCCCGTATTCAGTCAGGTTGTGCAGCAAACCTTGAGGGCTTTGAATGTGCCCCCTGACTTAGAAGTCAAGCCGGAAATCATCACGTCTGAGCCCATCGCCATCGAGGAGAGTTTTTGATGTCTTTTCATGCACTGGGCAACCTTTCAGAGGCTCTTGCGTGGTTGAGCGCGCATCAGGTGCGTGCCTTGCGTTGTGACAGTCGACAAATACGCCCTGGAGATGCCTTCATAGCCTGGCCAGGACATGCCGTCGATGCCCGCCACTATGTGCCGAGCGCTCTTGATGCCGGGGCTTTGGTGTGCTTGATTGAGCATGAGGGTGCGGTGGCTTTTGAGGGAGTTCACGACCCCAGGGTGGCCACCTTGCCACATCTTAAGGCCCTCACAGGGCCGCTCTCCAGTGCTTTTTGGTCTCATCCCAGTCATGCTTTGAGGCTCATGGCAGTGACTGGAACAAATGGCAAAACCTCAACCTCTTGGTGGCTAGCACAAGCTTTGAATTCGATCGGCATGGGCTGCGGCGTGGTGGGCACGCTCGGTATCGGGCAAGTTTCTCAACCGCTGACCAGCCACGGTCTGACCACTCCCGACCCAGTCACGCTGCAAGCTGCATTGCGGCAATTTTGTGATCAAGGCTTGGTGGCATGCGCCATGGAGGCGTCATCGATCGGCCTGAATGAACACCGCCTGAACGGCACTCAAATCGAAGCGGCCATTTTGACCAATTTTACCCAAGATCACCTTGATTATCACCAAGACATGGGTCGTTATTGGGCCGCCAAGGCCCAGTTGTTTGCTTGGCCCAGCCTAAAAAGTGTGGTGCTCAATCTGGATGATCCCAAAGGGGAGATTTTGGCGTCTCAGCTGGCTTCTCGTGGGCTACAAATCTGGACTTACGCCAGGCAAAAAGTGGCCCGATTACAGGCCATTGAGATCCCCCAGGATGCCTCTCAGCGTGGTTTGTGCTTCCGGGTTCAAGAAGATGAAGGCCCATCAGCCATAGTGTCAACCTCGCTCATTGGTGACTACAACATCAGCAATCTACTGGCGGTCATGGGCGGCTTGCGTGCTTTGGGTGTCCCTCTCCATGACGCAGCCACCGCTTGCTCGCATCTGAGGCCAGTGCCCGGCCGAATGCAACGAGTACAAAACGATTCCAATG
>JBEIRS010000290.1:0-2036 GCA_040375795.1 Methylibium sp. | reverse complement strand
CGGTCGTAGATGATGTCGTAGTTGTAGAAGTCGCGCATCTTCTCGAGGTCGCGCTTGAAGGTGGCTTCTGAAATTTCAAGCTCGGCCAAGATGGCCTGCTTGGAGACAGCGCGTTTTCGTTTGAAAAGCGCCTTGTATTGGTAAACGCGGTCGAACTGCGCCATGTTTTTTATTCCCTTTTTTGACAAGTGTAGCCAGCAGCACGGAGGCGCTGGCCCCCGTATTGATCCCCATTCAGCGTGAGCTTGTGAGGGGTGTGAGGATGAGCTAGCCGAGGCTCATGCTGCGAGCCCTGCACCTGGCAATGCATACAGCAACATGTCAACGAGTTTAGAAATATGGCTTGACTTGAAAAACATCACGAATAGCCTTAAATAAACTACACTGTAATTATGAGCAATATTCGATTCGAATGGGATGCCAACAAAGCCGCAGCGAATCAGCGAAAACATGGCGTGACATTCGATGAGGCGCGTACCGTTTTCTTTGATGAGAACGCTAAATTGATCAATGATCCCGACCACTCTGATGACGAAGACAGATTTGTGATGATTGGATTAAGTAGCAATTTCAGGTTCGTCTTGGTGTGTCATTGTTATCGTGAGCAAGGCAACGTGATCAGAATCATTTCAGCTCGTAAAGCCTCAACCCAAGAATCCAAGCAGTACAGATGAAGGAGCAACATGAGAAAAGAATACGACTTCAGCAACGCACGGAAAAATCCCTATGCGTCCCAATTGAAAAAACAGATCACCATTCGCTTGGATGAGGATTCAATTGGCTATTTCAAAGGCATTTCAGAGCAAGTTGGCATTCCGTATCAAAGCCTGATCAACCTTTACTTGCGTGATTGCGCAGCGCACAACCGCAAATTGAATTTGCGTTGGAAATAAGCACTTACCTCTGCATTACATGCTTATCCCACTGCCATGCCGCGCATCCAGGCGGCTGTTACGGCTGGGCTCTGGCTTGGCGGGTGCAGTTCATACCGCCGCCGGGATAAAGCTGGAAGACTATTGCGAACCTTTTGCGCCCTTGGAGCTGGGCAAGGCCTAGGTGGATCACCTGGTAACGGAAAATCATAAGCCGCTAAATGTTCTCTGCCAGCAACTCCGCCACCCCGTCACTTGATACCACCACCAGGGCGCATTGCCCTGCCGCACCTATGCGTGTTGGGCGTTTTGAATGTCGTGGCTGATTTGAATCATGCGATTGGCCAAGATCAAACGGCGCGACATTTGCAAGCGGTCTTCGCTGGTGACCAAGCTGATGGCGGCCTGAGGTGCCCCTTTGTAGTCGAGCAAGGGAACAGCCAAAGCCCAATAGCCCTGAACCAACGAGCCTGGTATGAAGCTGTAGCCTTGGCGCTTGAATTCTTTCAACTCTTGGTCAATCTCGCTCAAACTGACATGGGGAAATTCAGATTGAATTTTGGGCGCGTTGAGCGCGATGATTTTTTGTTGTTCCTCTTCGGACATGAATGCCAACATGGCCAGGCCAGCACTGCCAGACCCCAGGGGGTAGTGGTCTCCGGGCTTCAAGGTTTGCGGTGGAATGGGCGTGGCGCCGTCGAAGATGGACAAACAGACCCACTCTGCACCGTGAATGATGGAGAACAAAACACAGTCACCGGTCTCTAAAGAGAGCTTGCGCAAATGGGGTTCTGCCAACCGTTGCAAGCCGTAGCGTGGCTCTGCAGCCAGCCCCACGGCATAAGACTCGGGCCCCAAGGTGTAAGCCTTGGTGGCGGGGTCTTGCACCAAAAAATTTTCTTTCACCAGCGTCTTGGTCAGCCGCATCGCGGTGGTTTTATTGAGCTTGGATTTCTTTTCAATCTCGTGCATGCGCAATCCTTTTTCACCATGACGTGTCAGGAGGCGCAAGATCAGTAAACCGCGTTGCAATGTTTGACTGCTGGGCATGGTGGTCTCTCGCAATATTCAATATATGAACCTTCTAAATGTTAGCGGAATATCAATTAGAAGGCCTTGTATTTATTTAAGTCATTGAAAATTATCATGATTTATGAAAGCAGT
>JBEIRS010000013.1:0-11972 GCA_040375795.1 Methylibium sp. | reverse complement strand
GCAAGTCGCGGAATCCATGGGCGCTGGTTCCGTCTCTACCGTTTATAGATGCTGCGACTTCGCGCAGCATGACAGGGTGGGGTGCGCGCGGCCATTGATTCATTCCGCGCGATGGTCGCGGAATGTGCATTGGTGCCAAGATGTGAGGTCAGTGCATGACATGGTTTAGTTTTTGAAAAGCCCCAATCGTTGGGCTTCCAGAGCGGCCTCGGCACGTGAATTGACGTTTAGTTTGCGGTAAATTTGTTTGACATAATCGGCAATTGTGTGCCTCGAAAGATTAAGCTGGACGCCAATTTCAGGCAGGGTAAATCCTTTGGCCACCCGGAGTAACACTTCATTTTCACGCTCAGACAGTGCAATATGGTGGAGTTGCGGGAGGGATGCTTTGGGTTTGCTTTGGGCAGCAAAATAAGAAATCACACGGCGGGCAATGGAGGGTGACAGGGGTGGCTCTCCTTGGCTCATGCGATTGAGCTGCTCGGCAATCATTTCGCGGGACTGCTCTTTGAGAAGGTAACCGAAGGCTCCTGCTTGCAAGGCCGGAAAAAGATGCTCGTCTCCATCGTGAATCGTCACGACGACAGACTGAGCGTCTGGTTGAACCTCCCGCAGGGCCGTGACCACATCAACACCGGAACCATCCGGCAAGCCCAGATCAATCAACGCCAAATGGAAATTTTGCCGTCGAACCCAGCGAAGAGAATCCTGTATGGTCGCAGCTTCAGCAATTTTTGAACCAGGGAACACCTGAGAGACCAAAGCCTTCAGCCAGGCACGAATCTCAGGCAGGTCTTCGAGCAGCAAAATATGAGTCATGGTTGTTTGACTATTTGACATAAAAAAAGCGCAAAGCAAAGTCAATCAAACATAGTGCCTTGGCTATTCAAGCATGCAACCCTCATCAAAGCCTGTACAGGCCTGGATTCAAATTGAGCCACCATGGGGTTGATGGTACTCCGGTGTCGGTCGTAAAAACCGTCCATCAGGGGTTTGACATGCCTGATTCAAAGGGAATCGTGAGCCGGATCACGGTACCAAAGCCGGGGGCTGATTCCACGAGGCAGTCTCCCTGGATTTGCTTGGCACGGTATTTCATACTGGCCATACCATGGCCCCGATCCAGTTTGGAATCGGGGGACGCGACAATCCCTTGGCCATTATCTTGAACCGTGATGAAAAACTCGTGCTCATCAAATTCACAATTCACGCAACACAATGAGGCGCCACTGTGTTTGATGATATTACTGACTGATTCGCGCAAAATACGCGTGGTTTGAACATACACACGGGCAGACAGGGCTTGTTCTGTCTCTCGGGGGGGGTGCTTCCAGTCAACTTCAATGCCTGTTTGAGACAAGCGCATGACCAGTTCGGCTCGCCAGTCTCCCAGGGCATCCATTAAGAGCATCGGACGACCGGTCAAGCCCCTGACCGACAAGCGCATTTCTTCAAGGGCTTCTCGGGCCAAGTTGGAAATACGTTCATTTTGACTGATATGAACGATGGTCAAGAGTTTGGCGCCTAAATCATCATGCAAATCACTCGCAATCCGTTTACGCTCTGATTCTGTGACTTGTTGGACTCGCTCGTCGGCCATGCGGGCAAAATTGCGTTCCATTTCATCCGCCGCGTCTTGGGCGGCCAATTCAATGTGCTGACGGGCCTTTTCAGCAAGGTGCAGCTTGCGTGCAAGGCCAAGGAGCAAGAGCAAAAATACAGCCATCAGGCTCCCTACAGGCACGATCTCGAACAGGATGGAAGGGGGCACAAACGTGCTGGGGACATATTGCTGCCCCACATTGATGAGGATGATGCTGGCGCTCAAGGGCAGCACCAGCATCATGAGAAAAAAATCAAACCGTCGTATCAAGAAGGCCCGCCAGAGGTAAAAGCACATGGCCAGTAAAATTTCCAATGCGATCACTGTGTACCATGCCCTGGCGATGATGAACAGATGATTTGTCCCTGCAATGGTCAGGGTCATGGGTGCAACAAGGCACTGGAGCAGCAAAACAGACTCCAACCATTTTGAGCGATGGCCGACATGGCTCAGAAGAAATTGCACGAAAAAAGCGCCTGCAATTGGAAAAGACGTTGCCATCAGCAGCTCATAGCGTAGAGCATCAAGCCAAGGCTGAGGGCAATTGAGCCCATAGCTGATGGCAGCCCAAGACAGGTTGAGCAGTCCAAAGTACAAAAAAGAGGCCTCACGCCGGCCGAAAAGAAATAACAGCACCAGCAAACTGCCTAGCACTCCGAAAGTCATCGTGATGCCAAGGGGCGCATACGCTGTTTCGGGCTGAGCTTGTGGCACCCATTCAATCTCTGAAAGCCCGCCGGAGCGACTCCGGCTTGCCACGCTGTCGAGCTTAAAACCTTTGACACGGATGTCGAGCAGGTTGCCGCTGGCCTGCAAAATCGACGAGGGCACGTGAATTCGCTGCGGCGCGTGACAATTGCGAGTCAGGGGTTCGTCCATTCGGCCACTGCTAAAAACCGCTTGCCGGTTGATTTGAACTTCAAAATTGGTACAAACTCGTTCAATACGCAGGACCAGCCAGGGGGAGGTGGCAAAATGTTCCGGGCGGTCAAATTGAATCCGATACCAAACGCTTCCACTAAAATCAGGGCGGCTCAAGGCCCAATCATCAGGAAGACGTATTTCCTCAAAACGGGCATCTTCTGGGAAATGAGAGGCATCACTCACGACAGCCCAGGCCTTTGTGTGCTTGAGGGGGGCTTCAAAAGCGTGTCCCGGGATCAGCCAGCCTAAAAACAGCAATGTCAAGGCCAACCATCGTATTTTGACGGCAATATAAAAACTCAAGAGGTCAACCATTCAGGCTCCATGGCGCGTGTTTTTTGTTGTTGGCATGGATTGTCAAGGATGATCTTCTTGAGGGATATATCGATTTTCCCTCAGTACGGATGAGTTGAATAGAATTTTTTCCGATCTGGCCAATCCTTGAGGTCATGGATGCTGGGACTTCGCGCGGCATGACGATCGAATGCAGCAAGACTTATGGAGCGAGGCTAGGAACGATATCCTGTCTTGAAATATCGACGCAGCCATTCAGAAAAATCGTCAAGGTAGCAGTAAACCACCGGCACCACCACCAGGGTCAGCAAGGATGAAGTCACCACCCCGCCGATCACTGATTGGCCCAAAGGAGCTCTTTGCTCAGATCCTTCGGCGAGGGAAAAGGCCAGCGGTGCCATGCCAAAAATCATGGCCAGGGTGGTCATTAAAATCGGACGCAGCCGAACCTGTGCGGCGTACAGCAGAGCGGCTTCTCGGCTCAGGGGGCCAAGCTGTGGGCCCAAGCCATGGGCACCTTCTCTGGCCCGAATGGCAAAATCAATCAAAAGAATGGCATTTTTGGTCACCAGCCCCATGAGCATGATGACCCCGATGATGCTGAACATATTGAGAGATGACCGGAACATCAGCAGGCAAAGCACCACGCCGATCAGGGTCAAAGGTAATGAACTCATCAGTGCGAGGGGCTGGAGAAAGCTTTTAAATTGGCTGGCGAGAATCATGTAAATAAACACCACACCCAGCACCAGGGCTTCGATGGCATATTTGAATGATTCATTCATGCTTTTGGTGACCCCACCAAAGGTGTAACGATAGCCCAAAGGCATGTTCGTGCTTGCAAGGATTTCGCGGATATCGGCTGAAATTTCTCCAGGGCTGCGCCCTAGAGCATTGGCCGTGATCGTGATTTCCCGGTTCATGTCGCGCCGGTTGATTTGATTCGGGCCTGCACTGAGGCGGATGTCGGCCACTTGAGACAGCCGCACCGTTTTGATTGAACCATCGGCGGCGGGGGGGAGCGCCAAGGGCAGGGTGCGGAGTTCTTCGAGCTGATCTCGGTGGCTGGGAGCCAGTCGAACCACCACATCAAGCTCTTGATGGTTGTCTTCCTGGGGGCGCCATGAGCCTACCGTGGTACCTGACATGAGTGTGCGCAAAGTGTTGCTGACAAGATGGCTGCTCAGGCCCAAGTCAGCGAGGGCTTCTCGTTTGATCTGGATGTCAATGGTGGGTTGATGTGGCTTGAGAGTACTGTCGAGGTCGATCAAGCCGGGGAGAGTCTGGAGCCTGGGAATGATCATCTTGGCCAAACGTTCAAGCTCTTGACGGTCTGGCCCCTGGATCGAAAATTGCAGGTTTTTTCCGCCACCCATGTCAGCCTGCCCGATATTAGTGACCGTGATGCCAGGAATACGGGAGAGCCGATATCGAATTTCAGGCGTCATTTGCGCCAGGGTGCGCCCACGTTGGGCCCGATCTAGCAGCCTGACATAGACCACCCCGTATATTTTGCCTGCCGCAAAACCACGGTTGATGGTGGTCAATGTGTAACGGACTTCAGGCATTTCGCGCAGAGTGTGGTCAATTTGGCGGGCACGTGCTTCGGTGATCTCCAGTGAAGACCCCACGGGGGTATGAAAATGGATGTGAGTCTCTGAAAAATCAACCTTGGGAATGAATTCGGTACCTAAGAGAGGCACCAGAAAAAGGCTCCCTATGAAGGTCGCCAAGGCCAGCAACAAGGTGGTGAGTTTATGCCGAAGTGACCAGGCAAGTATGCGTTGATAGTGTTTGCCGAGCCAGAGTGTCATACGCTCCACACGCTGTGTGATGCGGCCAATGCTTTTTGCATATCGGCTGGGCTGAACGTCTTTGGCTCCTGTTGAGTGATCGCGCACTGGGGGATCCTGCCAAAGGCTGGAAAGCATGGGGTCCAGAGAAAAACTGACGAACATCGAAATCATCACCGCCGCCACGATGGTCAAACCAAATTGATGAAAGAACTTGCCAATGACGCCGCCCATGAAGCCAATGGGCAGAAAAACCGCCACCATCGACAGTGTGGTCGCCAAGACAGCCAGCCCGATTTCTTGGGTGCCGTCCAGGGCCGCCTGTGGCCCTGATTTGCCCATTTGCAAATGACGCACGATGTTTTCCCGAACCACAATGGCATCATCAATCAATAAGCCCACACACAGGCTCAGGGCCATCAGGGTCACCGTATTGATGGTAAAGCCCAGCATGTACATGAACCACATCGAGCCGATCAGAGCAATCGGGAGAGTGAGCCCGGTGATGACCGTGCTGCGCCAAGAATTTAAAAACAAAAATACAATCAAAATCGTCAGGATGGCACCTTCGATCAAAGTGTGCTTCACATGGGCCACCGAGACACGGATAGAGCGTGAGTTGTCTTGGTAAACCTCCACCCGCATGCCTGAGGGCACTTCACTGCGGGCAGATTCAAGGGCTTTTTGAAGGCCATCCACCACGGCCACGGTGTTGTCCCCCTGAGACTTGAATACCGACAACACAACGGTTCTCTGCCCGTTATACAGGGCCAGGCTTTCAGGGAGCTGGGCGCCATCCACCAAGTCAGCCACTTCTGACAAGCGAACCAAATTGTTGCCTTGACGCCCAACAATGATGCGCTCGAAGTCTTCGATACGAGCGAGGTGGGTATTGATTTGTACGACTCGATCTTCCTCGATGGAGCGCACATTCCCAACAGGCAGAGCTTGGTTCTCCGCTTTCAGTGCCATCAGCACTTGATCCGTGGTCACGCTCATGGCTTCCATGGCGGATGGGCGCAAGTACACCAGCAGTTGGCGGTCCAGGCCACCCACCACCGACACCGAACCCACTCCCCGAACATTTTCAAGGCGTTTCTTGAGCACTTGATGGGCCCAGGTGGTCAGAGCCTGGGGAGCATATGGTGCTTGGCCACTGAGGGGGTCGGGGTCTGACAAAACCGATACGCTGAAAATCGGCATACTGGCCGGGTCAAACCGTGAGACTTGCGGATCGTTGACTTCATCGCGCAGCAAGGGGCGAAGCAGAGCCATTTTTTCACGGACTTCCTCGGCGGCCAAGCGCCCGTTCATTTGGAGGTCAAATTCGGCAATCACCACCGCATGGCCTTCATAAGAGCGGGAGCTCAGGGTGCTCAGGCCCGCAATCGTGTTGATGGCTTCTTCGACTTTTTGGGTCACCTCACTTTCAACAATTTCCGGCGTGGCCCCAGGATAATTCACTTGAACCACCACAATTGGAAAGTCAATGTCAGGCAATTGATCAATGGCCAGGCGTTGGTAGCTGAATAACCCTAAGATAAAAAGGGCTACCATCAGCATGGTGGCAAAAACCGGGTTGTAAATACAGAGACGTGTCAAGATCATTGGAATGACTCAGCGTGAAGACGAGCCCTGCGGCAAGTCGGTGCTTGCAGCCCCAGCCGCCTCGACCTCTGCCGCCCTGGAGGGCATGTCGGCCCAGACAGCGGCTGTGCCGGGTGCCAGCGGCCCCACGGAGGGGCGCAGCAATACCGCTCCCTCACCCAAACCTTGCCGAATGGCAACCGCGCTGAGGAGACTGCCCTCTGCATTGACTTGGCCGCGCCCGCCAAGGCGTACAATCACTCGTTCAACCTTGCCACGCACCAAGGCCAAGACATGCCCTCGATCCGTCGAGCCAGGCTCCCATTGAATGAGGTTCATGGGGATCGCCAACGCTGTTTGCTGCTCAAGATGAATGGTGCCTTGGGCAAATTGGCCATGTCGCACCCCGGAAGGAATCGGCCCCGAAGGTTTTGACTCCAGGGCCAAGTACACCAAAACCGCACGTGTACCCGTTTGAGTGCTCGGGCTGATGCGCACCACCCGTGCATTCAAGGGCGAGGCCACTCCATCAACCCTCAGTGAGGCTTTCTGGCCCACCCGAACCAGTTCAATGTCATCGGGTGGCAGGGTGGCTTCAAGTTCTATTCTGCGTAAATCGACCACCTCCAGCAGCTTGCTGTCCAGGCTGACCCGTTCACCAACCTGAACCATGCGCTGTGAAATTTGCCCATTCATGGGGGAGCGCAATTGTGCGTCATCACGGTTCTTGCGTGCCAGAGCCACGGCGGCCAAGGCAGCCTCGTAGGTGGCCTGAGCGGCGGCGTCGTTGGAGGCCGAGGTTTCGAGGCCCGTGGCTGAAATGAAGCCTTCTTTGACCAGGGCGCGATTGTTTTCGAGGGTGCGCCGGGCAATTTCGGCTTGTGCACGCGAGGTGGCTGCAGCTTGTTCTGCTTGCCTGAGTTTAAGATTCAGCTCGGTGGTGTCGAGCTGGCCAATCAGTTGGCCCGCGTGAACCACATCGCCCTCGCGCACAGTGAGGCTGGCGACTTCGGCAGATACTTTGGCTTTAATGAACGCGGTATCAACCGCTTTGAGTGTGCCTGAAACACGAAGGCTATGAGTCAAGGTCAAGGGGCGCACCACCCAGACATCGCTCTCGGAAAGCTGCAGTGGAGCCACTGCTTCTGTTTCAATGATTTCTTTGGGAATCACAGGGCTTGGATGGACATCTATGCCTTTTTCGGCATCATCACGACCCCACAGCCGACTGCCCATACTGCCCACCCACACCCCTCCCAAGGCAGCCGCCAAGACCCATAAAAGCATGGTTCGATTCATTCGGGCGTTCTCTCAGGGACCATGATGATTTTTGGGGTTAGAGAGCACGACAAAGGCAAAACCAACCCCACAGAGAAATTAGAACACGCATTGACGCTTTTGTTGCTGGTATGGCATGAATTCTGGAAATAAAGACCATCCAGCCCTGATCAAGGATGATGGATGGGGTCATCAGGCAGGTTTCGCGGGCCAGAACCAGCCCAGCGGTTGAGATAGAGATAAACCACGGGGGTGATGTAGAGGGTGATGACTTGCGAAAAAATCAGCCCTCCAACAACCACCAAACCCAGAGGTTGGCGCAATTCGGCTCCAGCCCCCCAGGCTGCGGCAATTGGCAGCGTACCGATTGCTGCAGCCATCGTGGTCATCATGATGGGCCGAAAACGTTGAATGCAGGCTTCTCGAATGGCTTGCGTTGGTGTCATGCCCTCCTGACGTTGGGCATGCAAGGCAAAATCGATCATCATGATGGCATTTTTTTTCACAATCCCGATCAACATCAAAATACCAATGGTGGCAATCAGGGTGAGATCCAAGCCAAAGAGTTTGAGTGTGATCAGCGCGCCGATGGCGGCCGAAGGTAAACCGACCAAAATGGTGATGGGATGAATGAAACTTTCGTATAAAACCCCCAAGAGCACATAGATGACCAGCAAGGCTGCCAGCAACAAGAGGATCTGCCCGCTCTGTGCCTCTTGAAATACCGCGGCATCACCGCCATAGCGGGTCAGGATGCTGGGGGGGAGTTGCATGTCTTGAACGGTTTGATCGATTTTGGCAGTTGCCACCCCCAAAGGAACCCCCGGGGCCACATTGAATGACAAGGTAATGGCTGGTAATTGCCCCTGATGATTCACTGTTGTTGGACTGATGGACTGTTTGATGGTGGCCACACTGGAGAGTGGAACCAATGAGCCGGTTTTGCTGCGTAGCGAAAGCCGGGGGAGGGCATCCGTCACTTGGCGATAGGTGTCATCGGCCTCCAAAATCACTTGGTAACTGTTCGAGGGGGTATAAATGGTGGAAACCTGCCGGTCACCAAAGGCCGAATAGAGCACGCTTCGAATCTCTTGCATGGTGATCCCCAGCACCGCAGCTCGGGAGACATCGATTTGAAGGCGGGCTTGCAAGGCTTTGTTTTGACTGTCACTGGTGACATCGCGAAACGAGGGGTCGGCATGCAGGGCTGCTTGAATTTTGCCTGCCCATTCACTCAGTGCTTCAGCATGAATCCCTTGGAGGGTGTACTGATAACGGGCTTTGCTTTGCCGCCCTCCCAATTGCAGGTTTTGAACAGGCCGCAAAAAAACAACCATCCCGGGGACGGTGCGCGCGCGTTTGCGCAGGCCCTCAAGGACCTTCGGCATGGGCTCACGCTCAGCCTTGGGTTTGAGTGTGATAAAGATGCGACCATTATGAGACGCCCCACTGCCGCCAGTGAGGGAGGTCAAGTCCTTGACGGCTGGATCTTGGAGAAGTACCTCAGCCATGCGCTCTTGCAATTCTAACATTTTGGTGTAAGAGACATCTTCGCTGGCTTCGGTGGTGACCTGAATTTGCCCGATATCTTCTTCAGGGAAAAACCCTTTTGGAATGGCTTGAAAGAGTGCTGCGGTCAGGGCAAAACTGCCCAGGGCGATGAGCGCGATCCAGGGGCGATGAGCCAGTGCCCAGTCAAGGGTTTTTTCATAAATACGCGCCATGAAGCAAAAGCACCCATCAAACCATGCCGTTGCCCAGGACTGAGGCAGGGTTTGGCTGTGTGAGCCAAGCAGTTGGCTGGCGAGCATGGGAACCAAGGTCAAGGAGAGCAGGGCTGAAACCAGAATTGACAAGCTCACAACCACCGCAAATTCTTGAAATAGCAGACCAATGGTGCCAGGCATCAGAAAAATGGGAATAAAAATAGCAACCAGGGAAAACGAAATGGACACAATCGTGAACCCCATCTCACGAGCCCCTTTGAGCGAGGCGTTGAGGGGGCTCATGCCGGCTTCGATGTGGCGCACAATATTTTCTAAAACCACGATGGCATCATCAACCACCAAGCCTACGGCCAGTGTCATTCCCAGTAGCGACACATTGTTGATGGTATAGCCCAGGGTATGCAGCAGCCCCAAAGACCCTATCAGAGAAATCGGGATCGTGATGGCAGGAATGAGGGTGGCTGTAGCACGTTGAAGAAACAAAAAAATCACCACAACCACCAAAAGCACCGTGAGGCCCAAAGTCAGCTTGACGTCATGCAGTGATTCGCGAATAGACACGGAGCGGTCATTGACGGGAGTGATATCAACCGATGCTGGCAGCTGAGCCCGAAGCTGCGGCAGCATGGCCTGAATGCGGTCAACCACTTCAACCGTATTGGCATTCGGTTGTCGCTGTACGGCCAGAATCACAGCAGCTTGACCATTGTGGCTTGCTGAATTTCTGATGGTTTCGACACTGTCGATCACACTGGCCACTTCTTTGAGACGCACAGCCTGCCCAGCCCGGCTGGCAATGATGACCTCCTGCCATTCTTGGGCATCGCGGAGAGATTCATTGGCCTGCAAAGTCAGGGTTTGAGCTGGGCCATCAATGGTACCCAGCGGTGAGTTGTCATTGGCGAGGCGCAAAGCAGCACTCAATTCGTCGAGGCTGATATTGCGTGCATTCAGAGCATTGACATTGGCACGCACCCGTACAGCAAAACGTTTTTGCCCAAATACATTCACCTGGGCAACGCCAGTGATGGTCGACAAAGATGGCCCCACCAGATTTTCAGCGTACTCATTCAGATCGGACATTGACATCGACGGTGAATTCATGGCCATGAAGAGGATCGGGGCATCTGCCGGGTTGACCTTGCGATAAGACGGAAGCTGAGTCATGGCCGAAGGCAGGGACCTCTGGGCACGCAGCAAGGCCGCTTGGACATCAACTGCCGCCGCATCCACCTGCCGGGCAGGTGAAAATTCAAGTGTGATCGATGTATTCCCGAGCGTACTGACCGAACTGATAAGTTTGATACCATCAATGGTGGAAAATTGCTTTTCGAGTGGCAAGGCCACAGATGACGCCATGGTGTCCGGGGAGGCCCCCGGCAGGCTGGCCGTGACTGTGATGACCGGGGTATTGACGCTCGGTAAAGCGGCGACCGGCATATCAAAGTAAGCCACCAACCCGCTGACCAGGATCGCCAGCGAAAGCAGCACCACCATCACGGGCCGCCGAATGGACATCTCAGACAGATTCATCATGATCAGCCTCAGGGCTTGGGCTTGCTGGAACTGTCACGCACGGCATGACCAGGGCGTAAATTTTGTTTGCCATCGAGAACCACCCATTCTCCGCCTTGCAGGCCACTCACTGCGGCGATGGTTTTCGATTGGGCAAGGATCTGAACTTGACGCGCTTGGGCCACATTGTTGGCATCTATGACATAAACCATCGTACCTTCTGGACTGTTGATGATGCTGGCCAGGGGTATTTGTGCCACATTTTGCAGCACGTCAACAATGACTTGCACCATCGCCGATTGGCCGGGCCACAGCAAACTTTCAGGGTTATTCAGTTGAGCTTTGCTTCGCACTCCCCCGACGGCCATGTCGACCGTGCTATCAATGAAGCTCAACGCCCCCGAAACACTGGTTTTTGCTCCGGCCGCAAACACTTCAACGGCCACTGGCCCTTGGGTTTGACGTTTTTGCACCGACGCGAGCAAAGACTCTGGTAAGCTGAAATTGACTGTCACCGGATTCATTTGAGTGATTGTGAGCATGGGGGGGGCGCTGGCATTGGCCAACACGAGGGAGCCTGCGTGTGCAGTGATGACCCCAATGCGTCCGTCCATGGGGGATCTGATCATGTTGTAGGTCAAGTTGACTTCAGCAGCGCGCAAGGCCGCCTGACTGGCCAAAACGGCGGCATTCAAGGCCTCGGATTGTGCCAAAGTGGTGTCGACTGCGCTGCGCGATAAAAAGCCCTGGGCCAGCAGTTCCCGGCTTCGCTCGACTTGGCGTTGTGCATCAGCCGAGCTGGCTTGGTCTTTCGCCAATTGTGCCCGGGCTTTTTCCAGGTAGGCCTGATCAGCCCGATGGTCGAGCGTAAAAAGAAGCTGGCCGCGTCGAACAAAATCACCTTCTTTCACGTGAACGCTTTGGACTGTATTGGTGGTTTGCGCGCGTAAATCAACAGTTTTCAAGGCCGCCACAGAGGCATTCGTTTCAAAAATCACGGGGAAGTCAGATTGAAGGACTGGGGTGGTGGTGACTGCCACCACGGGGCCACGCGGTTGACTTGGGGCTGGTTTAAGAGCCTGCGCCGGCCCAGAAGCCGCCGCCGGTGGCGGGGCTGTTGGCCCAAAAAGCAAAGATCGAATAAGCCAAGCCATCAGGCCCAAAAGAATCCCTATGAATAGCCAACGCCAACATAAACCGGATTTTACCATCCTGAAACCGCTGATAACAATCCGCCAAAGTTTCAACATT
>JBEIRS010000373.1:0-1098 GCA_040375795.1 Methylibium sp. | reverse complement strand
CGAAAATTAAGCCATTTGCTGGAGATCACCCGCGTGGAATCTCATCGTCATGAGTCAATCATCGACAATGTTCCAGATGCCATTATTTTGGTAGATGAGCAGCATCACATTGTTCTTTTCAATCCAGCAGCCCAAGAATTATTTGGCTACGATGAAGGCAGTGCCCTTGGCAAAAAACTCCATGAATTGATCCATACCCACTCCTGGAGTTCAAACACCCCGGCAGTTCCCTGGAGTGAAAGCATTTTGAACGGCACCTTTATGGCCCGTGGTGTGCAGGCAATACATCGATTGGGCCATGCCATTGAGGCCGAGGCTTCAATGGCAAAAAGTATGTCATCAGCGCTGACAACCATTACGCTTCGAGATGTGACCGCGCGAAAACGAGCCGAGAGCCACCTGCGTGAAACCCAAGCCAGCTTGATGGATGCACTTCGTCTTGCCAAATTGGGCCATTTTTCTTATGACCTTCGGTATGAAGCTTGGTCTCTTGCGCCTTCTTTGCTAGAAATTCTTGGCGAGGCAAAGAAGGCTGTTACAAAGCACTCGGATCTGTTTGAAAAAGTTCACCCTGAGGACTTGGCTTTACTCAAAAATAGCCTCACACCTGAAAGTCTCAAAAAACACTGGGGGTTGAATGTAGAGTTTCGTGTTTCTCAGCAGAGTAAGCAAGCCGAGAAATGGCTCCATGCCTTGGGTTGTGCCCGACAAGATGAACATGGAGATGCGCGGGATCTTGTGGGTACGATGCAGGATATCACTGATCGAAAACTTGCCACAATTGCTCTTGAGCAATCACAAGAAGAGCTGCGCTGGCTTTCTGCCAACCTGACTCGTGCACGAGAAGACGAGCGTCGTCATATGGCCCGTGATTTGCATGATGAGCTCGGGCAAAGGTTGTCGGCTTTGAAGCTGGATTTATTTTCGGTGATGTCTGACCGTGAAGTGCAGGCCGCCGGGCTGGAAAAACATTTTCAACCACTCATTCAATCCGTCAATCATGCACTCACTGAAACCCGACGAATTGCTTCAAATCTGCGCCCGGCCATGCTCGACGATCTCGGCCTTCATGCAGCGATTGAATGGCTGACTCATGAT
>JBEIRS010000354.1:0-1357 GCA_040375795.1 Methylibium sp. | reverse complement strand
CCGAAATAATTCAGGTTTGCTGTGCTTCATTTTCTTGCGATTATGCCAAATAAATATTCAACACATTTCTAAAGTTCATTGCTGACGTTCATCCCTTACTTTACGTTCACCTTTTAGAAACAAATCAGCTCTGGCAAGCTCACACAGATTGATGGGGATAGGCTGCTTCAGTTTGTCATGCAGGTCAAGTTTAGCAAAGGTTCGCCTAAAATTCAATGCTGCAATTGAATGCTCACCATGTTTATTTCATGTAGCCCCTACTCCTGAGCCCGACCCCATTCCCATTGCTGCCTGGTATCTTGCTCCAGATGAGGTCAAAATCAAGAAAATTCAGAAGTTCATCATCGCAGAGGGCGGCTTCTCGCATGTGTACCGGGCTACCATGAGGGTGAGGGTCAAAGGCAAGGATGATGTGTGGACGGAGGTGGCATGTAAGGTGCTGAAAGGGGCCATTGCCAAAGATGCGAAGGCATTGGCTCTCTTTGCCAAGGAAGTGGGGGTTCTTTGCTCATTCAAGCACCCCAACATATGCCGTGCGTATGGAGGCTGGATGACCATCGATGAAGACGAAGACATCTACCCCACGCTGGTGTTGGAGATGCTCCCATACAGCCTTGCTGACCTGCTGTGGCCCAAAGCAGCATCCGCCAATGTGCCCCCTCTGAACGATGACACCAAGCTGTCCATTCTGCGTCAAGTAGCCGAGGTGCTTGCCTTCCTTCACAATCGCTTTCCGCAGATCATCCACTGTGATATCAAGCCTGAGAACATTCTCCTGACCCTGCAGCTGATTCCCAAACTGTGCGATTTTGGAATCGCCAAGGAGATTGCTACCTCCCTTCGACTGACATACGGCAGCACTGCTACTACTGGCGTTCGCGGCACCTCTGCGTATATTGTTTGTGGCGATTAGATCATATTTGTTTAAAACGATTTTTATTGCGTTATTTTAGGCCCCTGAGGTGTATGATAAAGTCTTCATCCACACTGATGCTTTTGCGTTTGGTATGGTCATGTGGGAGTGCTTCTCCATGCAACGAGCGTTTGCGGGGGCTCATAACGATGGGGAAGTCCAGTTGATGATCAAGAGCGGCGACCGGCCAGACCTGAGCAAAGTGGCTGAGATGGTGAAGGGTATTCCGGTGAGAGCCATTGTCGCAGCGTGTTGGGAGCAAGGTACGATTGCTGGTGCGAGTAACGATAGCAGAGTAGTTACTCACTTCACCACCGTGATATCGCCTTTCTTCGTAAATCCTCGAGCATAATTGGTTCATGGTAAACAAGCATGGCATTTTGAGGGCCTCAAATGCCCTTGGTTTTATCTTGGTGCTGAGCTTACTGTTATTTAAATTTATTT
>JBEIRS010000303.1:0-1896 GCA_040375795.1 Methylibium sp. | reverse complement strand
GTGCCCAGGTCAATCGCCAAGTCGGTCGAAAAATAGCGACGAAAAGATCCAAACATGTTGAGGTCTTGTGGGATGGCCGAAATAGTCGGCACAAAAAATTTGCGAATAAGCCGTACCCCTGCTCAAAATGTTGTGGGCAGGGGCTGATGCAGGCCGGGATCAGGTTGATATGCGAACCATAAAAAATGAAAAAAACGAACATGAAAAAGGCCGCATTGCACCGGTCATTCATAATACCCGATCGTTCGGCTTTCATCTTGCAACCGAACCTGTTTCTTGAACCTCTTTTTGGAGTGTTTTTGCATGGCTTTGAATTCCCATGACGTCGATCGAATGGCTCGCCTGGCCCGCTTGGAACTACGAGGCTGCGAATCGGCCGAGATGCTTGTGCAGCTCAATTCATTTTTTGCAATCGTTGAGCAAATGAAATCGGTCGACACTCAAGGGGTTGAACCCCTCTACACACCCCTTTCAGCCTTGACTGAGGTTGCTCTCAGGCTTCGCCATGATGAAGTCACAGAAGCCAGTCAACGTGAATTAAACCAACGAAGCGCTCCAGTCACCCTGGATGGTCTCTATCTTGTGCCAAAGGTGGTTGAATGAATCTTCACGACCTGACCATCACTCAAATCAGTCAGGCTTTGGCTCAGCGTCATTTGTCCAGTGTTGAACTGACTCGGCACCTGCTGGCTCGAATTGAGGTCAATGCACGCCTGGGTGCTTGGCTGTATGTCGATACCGAAGGTGCCCTGCGTCAAGCCCAATATGCCGATCAGCTTCGCAGCCAAGGTGACTCACGCCCGTTGCTGGGTGTTCCGATCGCTCATAAAGATATTTTTGTGACACGGCATCAGCCCACCACGGCGGGCTCGAAAATGCTTGAAAATTACCTTAGCCCCTTTGATGCCACCGTGGTGCGACGCCTTGATGAGGCGGGGCTCATTAGTTTGGGTAAATTAAATTGCGACGAATTTGCCATGGGTTCGGGCAATGAAAACTCAGCTTATGCTCCAGTACTTAACCCCTGGGATGAACAACGAGTTCCTGGCGGGTCTTCGGGAGGGTCTGCGGCCGCTGTCGCAGCCCGTTTGATTCCAGCCGCGACGGGCACTGACACGGGCGGCTCCATTCGCCAGCCCGCCAGTTTGAGCGGCATCACCGGCATCAAGCCCACTTATGGCGTTTGTTCGCGTTATGGAATGATCGCTTTTGCATCCAGCCTCGACCAAGCAGGCCCCATGGCTCGCAGCGCCGAAGACTGCGCTTTGCTTTTAAGCGCCATGAGTGGTTTTGATGATCGGGATTCCACCAGCGCCCAGCGCCCCCCCAAAAATTACGCCGCGCGCCTGAATGAACCCCGCGCCGATGGCAGCCCCAATCAGCCACTGCGCGGCCTGAGAATCGGACTTCCGCGTGAATTTTTCCCGGCAGGGCTTGCTTCGGATGTCTACGCGGCAGTGCGTACAGCCTTGAGTGAGCTTGAAAATTTGGGGGCTCGCCTGCTTGATGTTAGCCTTCCGCATACAGAATTGTCGATTCCTGTTTATTACATTATTGCTCCTGCAGAAGCCAGTTCCAATTTAAGTCGTTTTGACGGGGTACGTTTTGGACACCGTGCACGAGACTTCCTTGAGCCTGGCTCCAGGCTCAGCCCACTTGAGCAAATGTATGCTCGAACCCGGGCGGAAGGCTTTGGGCCTGAGGTCAAGCGAAGGATCATGATTGGCACTTATGTGCTGTCACATGGTTACTATGATGCCTACTATCTACAGGCTCAAAAATTGAGGCGCATGATCGCGAATGATTTTCAAGCCTGCTTTCAACAATGCGATATCATCGCTGGCCCCGTGTCTCCCACGGTGGCCTGGAAACTCGGAGGGCAAGCGCACGATCCTC
>JBEIRS010000037.1:0-8959 GCA_040375795.1 Methylibium sp. | reverse complement strand
GTGGTTCAAGGGGCCAATTGGCAAAAATAAAAAGCGCAGCGACCGGCACACTGATCTGGGTCGCTGGGCTGGGAAAAATAGAGCAATTTAAAGAGCTGGCTGCCATAAAATGGCCATAGCGGACAGCATATTGTTCGATATTTTAGCTGCCCCTTGAGTTTCAGGGGGTCATCTGGCTTGAATCAATGTTCGAGCCATCATGTGCAAGCCCGTTTCAGGATACTTTTGTGCCAACCTTGCCTGCCAGCGCGCTCCTTGATCCCACCCGGTTTATTTTGGTTCATGCAAGCCACCCGCAAAATATTGGGGCGGCAGCCCGTGCCATGCGGGTGATGGGTTTTCATGATCTTGTGCTGGTCTCCCCCAGACACCCCAATGTGCTCGAGCATCCACAGGCTGTCGCCATGTCGAGTGGCGCCACCGAAGTCTTAAAAACTGCCCGGGTGGTCAACACCTTGACTGAAGCCTTGGAGGGTATCACTTTTGCTTGCGCCACTGTCATGACGCCCCGTGATTTTGGCCCTCCCACCGTCGCTCCACGTTCTTGTTTTGAGGCGCTGGCTTTGACAGATCATCACGTGGCTTTGGTGTTTGGTGGTGAGCGCTTTGGGCTAAGTAACGACGACGTATATCGTTGTCATGCAAGCTTGAGCATCCCGACCGACCCGTCTTATGGTTCTTTGAATCTGGCTCAGGCAGTGCAGCTTTTGAGTTATGAATGGCGGCAAGCCTGTGGGGGCTTTCCAGTGCGACCCCGCACACCCCAGCCTCGCTGGGCTGATGCCAAGGCGGTGGCGGGTTTACTGAACCACTGGGAAGAGGCTTTGGTTCAAATTCGTTACCTCAAGCCCGAAGCCCCAGGAAAGTTGATGTTTCGGCTACAGCAAACCCTCTATCGAGTGGGGCTGACCCCTGAGGAAGTTCATATTTTACGGGGAGTAGCCCGGGCTGTGCTTCAATCATCCCATCAAGACCGCCTGAACCAGGCTTCTGAATAAACGTTGAATTCAATGCCAATGGCTTGCTTGGGTAGGTGACGATCCTGATGATCATGAACCAGACCTTGGCTGGCATTTTTTCTTTGGTTTGCCCTGCTTTTTACCTGTACGGATTTTTTTATGTTTGAACGTCTTCGAGAAGATATTGCCTGCATCCTGGAGCGAGACCCTGCCGCCCGTTCATTTTTTGAGGTTCTATGTTGCTACCCTGGGCTTCATGCCATTTGGTTCCATCGTTGTACGCATCAGCTGTGGGGCTGGAAGCTCAAGGGCTTGGCTCGGTGGCTGTCTTCTATGTGCCGCTTTTTGACCGGCATTGAAATACACCCTGCGGCCCAAATAGGTCGCAGGGTATTTATGGATCATGGGATGGGTATTGTGATTGGTGAAATGGCCGAAGTTGGTGATGACTGCACCATTTACCAAGGGGTGACCCTTGGTGGAACTTCTTTACTCAAGGGCAGCAAGCGTCACCCCACCCTTGAGGCAGGGGTGATCGTGGGGGCGAATGCCTGCGTTTTAGGGGGCTTTACCGTGGGCGCAGGTGCGAGGGTGGGGTCTTGTGCGGTGGTCACGCGGGCCGTGCCTGCGGGCGCCACCGCCGTGGGCAACCCGGCCCGCATTATTGAAAACCCACCTCAAGAGTCGCATGAAACCAAGGCCTTACGCATGGGGTTTTCGGCCTATGCGGTCACTCAAGGGGGATGACCCTCTCGCCCAGGCCCTGAAGGGCTTGATTGACAATGCGGCTCACAATACGCATCAAATAGGGTTATTGTGGGCTACGATTGAAAAATTATCTCCACGGCCACCGGGTTCAGAGGCGTTGTCTCCAGACAACCCAAACCCCGAAAATTTTGAGGCCAAAGGCCGGGATCATGGGCATCAGTGAGACGGGGTGGCTGGCACAGTGGCTCAAGGTGATGGGACGGCGGCTTCGATGCGACCCGTGGAGGCTGGGGGCAAGGTGGGAATTTCGAGAACAGCTCCTGGGGTCTGACTGCCCTCCGGGCCCAGGGCGACAGATCGTTGCGACACTGACTGCACAACCCAGCCATCTCCCAGGCGCGCCCCCACAGCATAGGGCTTGGCAGGCTTTCCGTCCACGGCGATCAAGGCCAGCGCGGAGGGGGAATCCGGGGTCACGCCTGCCACCAACCCCAGCAACTGAAAGCGCGCAGCTTCAGCTGGTGGCACAGAGGGTGAGCCTGCTTGACGGGGAGAGGCTTCGGCCCCCAGCATACGGGAAAAGTCTTCACCAGCAAGGGGGTCAGCCAGCTTGACCACCGTGTACGGTGGCACTGAGGGGGCTTTGACCCCAAGGCGCAATATCCAGAACACGAGGCTTGCCGAGACGAGGCCCCACACCATGAATGAAGCAATTCGGAATAACATAACGGTATTATGATGCAGCCATTGGTACTTGTCACATTGTTTCACTCGTGATGGACTTTTTAAGCATGCCCCTTGCTTGCCCTTTACCTTCAACCTTTCATACTCGTCGCTTGAGTTTACTCAGAGGATTTACCCTGATTGAACTCATGGTGGTGTTGGTCATCATTGGTTTACTGGCTGCCTTGATTGTGCCCAATGTCCTGGAGCGCGCTGATGATGCCCGCATCACGGCCGCCCGTACCGATGTGAATAATCTGATGCAGGCGCTCAAGCTTTATCGCCTGGATAATCAGCGCTATCCCAGTACGGAACAAGGTTTGCAAGCTTTGGTGAGCAAACCTGCCATTGGCAGTGTTCCCCCGCGCTGGAAACCTTACTTGGAAAAGCTCCCCAATGATCCCTGGGGCAAACCTTATCAATACATGAATCCTGGGATTCAGGGTGAAATTGATGTTTTCAGCTGGGGGGCCGATGGTGTTGCTGGAGGAGAAGGCAAAAACGCAGACATTGGTTCTTGGCAATAACCCCTGGAGATCAACAATGCAGATCGCAAGTTCATGCTCAATAAAAAGTCTGTGATCGTAGGCAGAGGTGATGCAAAGGCTCTCTCGAGGTTTTACACTGATAGAATTGCTGATGGTCTTGGTTTTGGTTGGCTTGGCATCGGCAGTCGCCACCCTGGCCTTGCGAGACCCTGACGCAAGCCGCCTTGAACGCGAAGCTGCCCGCCTAAGTGCTTTGCTTGAAAGTGCGCGCGCACAGTCGCGGGCTTCCGGGCGCGTCGTGACTTGGGTTCCAGGCCGCGGCGAGGCGGCATCCTCAGACTCCATCGATTTTCAATTCAAGGGCTTGCCCGAAACTGAGACCTGGCCGAGCCGATGGATCGGCCCAGGCCTGGTGGCCCAAGTTCGAGGTGCCAAAGGCTTGGTGTTGGGCCCTGAGCCTTTGATTCCCCAGCAGGAAGTCACTTTACAGTTGGATCAACAGCAAATGACGCTACGTACCGATGGCCTGGGCCCATTTGTGGTGGTGTCCCCTGATGATCCACCGGGAAGCCCATGAAAGACTGGCGTTTGAGCCATAAAAAATTTCAGCCAGGCTTCACTCTGATTGAAGTGTTGGTGGCTCTGGCGATTGTCGCCATCACGGTGGCGGCCGGAATGCAGGCGGCGGGATCAATGATCAACAATGCTGAACGGTTTGCACAGATCAATGAAGCGCAGTGGTGTGCTGACAATCATTTGACCGGGCTGCGCCTTGGGCGGCTGTACCCCCCTTTGGGTGACTCTGACTTTCATTGCGAACAACTGGGCACCCCATATGGTGGAAAAATGCTCGTGAGGCCAACTCCCAACCCAAATTTTAGACGTGTGGATGCGCAAATTTTGAATTTACGTGGTCAAATTATTTTGTCGGTTTCGACCGTTATTTCTAGGTTTTGACCATGGATCAAGGTGGTGTTTTTTACGCACGTCACCAAGGGTTCACCTTGATCGAGGTGCTCGTGGCGATGATGATCATGGCTATTTTGGCGGTGCTCGCCTGGCAAGGTATTGACGGAATTGTCCGAAGCCGTGATGTCAGCGAGGCCCGCATGAATCAAACGTTGAGGCTCAATACGGTTCTGGCCCAATGGGAGCAGGATTTGGCCTCGATTCAAGAAAGCCCTGCCGCGCCGGCGATCGGCTTTGATGGTGTCACCCTGCGCTTGATTCGGCGCACCAACGAGGGCTTACAGTTGGTGGTATGGTCACTGCGTGCAAGCCAAATTCCAGGGCAATATGATCTGTTGCGGTGGGCCAGCCCGAGCACGGTCAATGGTCAGGATCTACAAAATATGTGGCTTCGCAGCCCCGAATTTGTGGGTTCTGAGTCAGGTCAATTGCGTACGCTCAGTGGCCTCTCTGAGTGGCAGGTGTATTTTTTCAGGGGCAATGGCTGGAGTAACGCGCAGTCCAGTGGCGATGCCCAGACCCATTCTGCTGCGGCGCCGATCCAGCCCCCACCGGGTTTGCGTTTCGAAGAACTGCCTTCAGGGGTTCGCTTGGTGGCCACTTTTGTCCCTGGCGCAGGTATTTTACAAGGCACCTTGACCCGAGACATCGCATTGGGCCCCACATGGCGACCTTGAACAGCCGATTGATTCCAGAGTCTGACTCAGATGCGGCTTGGCACCGGCGGCCAGGAAGGCGCCAGGGGGGTGCCGCTTTATTGATGGCCATGATGATCGTGGCTTTGGTGGCCACCTTGTCGGCTTCAATGGTGTGGCAGCAATGGCGCTCTGTGCAGGTTGAGGCCGCCGAACGAGCCAGGTCACAGTCACGCTGGATTTTGATCGGTGCACTGGACTGGGCCCGGCTTATTTTGCGTGAAGACGCCCGCAATGGCGGCCCGGATCATCTGGGCGAGGTGTGGGCGGCCCCCCTGGCCGAGGCCCGGCTGTCGACTTTTTTGGCCCTTGATAAACACCAAAGTCATTCTGGCCCGGAGGCTTTTTTATCAGGGAGCATCATTGATGCCCAGTCACGTTACAATCTGGCCAATGTAATCCGCGAGGGTCGGATCGACCCTGCCGAACTGGAAGTGCTGCAACGCCTCTTTGATACCATCCAGATATCGGCTGACCAAGCCGAACGGATTGCGCAAATACTTCTCAATCGCCAGCCTGCGTCAACACGCCCACCACAGATCACAGGACAATCTGCTTCTGGCACTCAAAACCCAGCCTTACCAATTTCTGTGCCCGGGACGTTTCACATCCCCCCCCAATCGGTTTCTCAATTGGCTTGGTTTGGCCTGGATTCGGCGACGCTTCAAATCCTGAATCGGTATGTGGTATTGCTCCCCCGACCCACCCCCATCAACATCAATACAGCCCCAAGAGAGGTGCTCGCCGCGGTGATTCTAGGCATGGATTTGGCCACTGCTCAACGATGGGTTGAAAAACGCCAGCGTCATCCCTTCAATCACCTCCAAGATGCAGCCCAGGACTTGCCCGAATCAATCAAGCTGCCAGCCCACCGGCTGAGCACCCAAACCGATTTTTTTGAAGTGCGTGGCCGTCTGCGCCTCGAAGGCCATGCCCTGGAAGAGCATACGTTGGTTCATCGATTCGGTCGGGAAGTCGTCGCTATTTTCCGCGAACGGATCCATATCAACGACCCATAATCAAACGGGGGTGCTCCGAGATGTTTCTTTTTGCCCTCTTTGTTCATCTTTTCGATGCCTGATTCGACATGACTGTTCTTGTGATTCAAATTCCACCGCGTCAGCGGCTGCATGTCGAAAGAGGCTTAAAGGTGCCGTTTGATTCCACAACCAAGGAATATCACTACGCATTGACCTCCAATGGCACAGATCTCTCCCGTCAGGGGTGCTGTCTTCCAGCATTGTTGCCAAAGGCCGATGTGGTGGTTGCCGTACTGGCTGACATCGATGTGAGCTGGCATCGTATCACCCTGCCTAAGGCACCTGCGGCCAAAATGTCGGCTGCACTCATGGGCATTTTAGAAGAGTCCCTCCTGGAGGATGCTGAAAATACCTTATTGGCGCTTGCCCCGCTGGCCACACCAGGTCAATCTGCCTGGATTGCAGCAGTGCATTTGCCGTGGTTGACGTCTGAACTGGCCGCCCTGGAGCAAGCCAAAGTCTTCGTGGATCGTGTGGTTCCTTCCATCGGGCCGGACACGGTTGCGAGCGGTCATTTTTCAGAAAACCCAGACTCTGCAGGGGCCGATGCAGGAGCATCCTTGATCCTGAGTTGGTCTCATGCGGAGGGGCTGGCCGTTCTGCCCCTGGAGGGCTCCCTGGCTCGGCATTACTTACCTCGGCCAGCACCTGTCGGCACTCGCTGGACTGCCACACCAGGGGCGGCTCAAGCCGCAGAACAGTGGTTGGGCCTGCCGGTTCAGATCATGCCGATCCCGTTGCGGCTTTTACAAGCTTCGCGCACACTCTGGAATTTGCGTCAATTTAGTCTGACACGTCAACGCCGGGGTTTACGCGCTGCCCATGATGTGTATCGACAATTTTGGATGCCCGATTGGCGTTCATTCAGGTGGGGTTTGCTTATCTTGGCATCGATTCATCTGCTCGGCCTGAATCTATGGGCCTGGCACCAACAAGCCCAAATCAAAGCACGTCAAACGGCCTTGACTCACACCCTGAAAACCAGCTTTCCTCGGGTTCAAGTGGTGCTTGACGCCCCGCTGCAAATGTACAAAGAGCTTCAAGCCTTGCGCCAAACCGCCGGCCAGCCTGGTGACGAAGATTTTGAGTCAGCGCTTCAGGCGGCAGCGGCAGCCTGGCCCCTCGACCGCCCACCCGTGGAGCATCTTCAATATAAAAATGGCCGCCTGAGCTTGGCCGCTCAGGGCTGGACTCCAACACAAGTCGAACAGTTCCGACATGCTGTGGTGCGTCAGGGCTGGGAGGTTCAATCAGATGAAATGCAACTTATTTTAAGCCGACATTCCGAGCGTCGCCCGCGACCTGGAGGTGGATCATGACAACTTCATTTTTCTCACAGGGTCTCTCGAATCTACGTGCCTGGTGGGTTCATTTGGGGGTTCGGGATCGGCGTTCCTTGACCCTGGCCGCCTGGGTGATAGGGCTTTATTTCATCGGGGGTATCGCCATCCAGCCAGCCTGGCAAGTTTTGCAAAAGGCCCCTTTGGAGATCACTCGCCTTGAAAACCAGGGGCAACAATTGACTCAAATGGCACAGGAAACTCGCGAACTGCGAGAGGTTTTGCCTGTCACGAGAGCACAGTCCTTGGCCTCGATTCAATCGGCCACCGATCGATTGGGGGCTCAAGGGCGTATTTCAGTGCTTGGCAACCAGGCTACCCTGACTTTGAGCGGTGTCACACCACAAGCCCTGCAACATTGGCTTCGTGAAGTTCGCAGCGCAGCCAGGGCCCGGCCTGTCGAGGTGGAGTTGAGTCGAACAGGGCAAGTGTACTCTGGCACGATCAAGCTCACGATCGGAGAACCTGAGCCATGACAGGAAAACAAAAAATTCAGATTCTTGGGTCTTCCAAAAAAATTGACATGAAATCAAAAGGCTCAACTTCTGCCGAAGTGGCCTGGGGTGACTCTCGAGGAGCTGGGCGCCGTTGGGGCCTGGCTGGCATCCTTGGAGGGGCTTTGATCGGGCTGCTCGCCTTTGCCCCTGCGACTTGGCTGGCCCAAGGCTTGGCTTGGGCGAGTCAAAACTATATTCTCCTTGATCACCCGCAAGGCACCCTCTGGAGCGGCCGTGGCGTTTTGGTACTCACAGGGGGGCGTGCCAGTCGGGATGCCAGCGCTTTGCCAGGGCATATTGAGTGGAATGTGGGCCTGTACAAAGAGGGTTTTGAAATTCAATTATTCCAAAATTGCTGCCTTCATGGCCCCCTGACCCTGCGTATCAAGCCCGGCTGGGGTCGCACCGACGTCTTGCTGAAACCCTCCAGCACAGGCCTCGTGGCAGAGTGGCCCAGTGCTTGGCTATCCGGGCTGGGAACCCCATGGAACACCTTGCAGCTTGAAGGCCCTGTTCGCTTGAGCTTGAGCCAACTGAGCCTCGAAAGTATCCAAGGTCAATGGGTTTTCAAGGGCGATGCCGATCTCGATTTTTTAAATATTTCATCACGCTTGAGCACTCGCAAGCCCTTGGGCAGCTATCGTCTTTCAGTACAAGGTGAGGAAGGCCGTGGCGAAGGCACAAAGTTCAAGCTCAGCACCCTCCATGGCGCCTTGACATTACAGGGGTCAGGGCGTTGGGGGCCAGCCGGGCTGAGTTTTCATGGTGAAGCCAGCACCCACCCAGAAGATCAAGCCGCGCTACAAAACCTGCTCAATGTGATTGGGCGGCGCGATGGATCTCGGTCTGTCATTTCAATCGGATCAGTATGAAACATCATTTTTGCCCCAAATGGTGGCAACACGCCATCACCTGCGTCATTTTGCAAGCCTTGCTTGGCATGGCTCTTGGCACATCCGCCACTGCGTGGGCACAAACAGAGGGGGCTCGCGTTCAAGGGCCTGGGCCCAAACGGTTTCAAGGTGAACCGGTGATGCTTAATTTTGTGAATGCCGACATTGAAGCGGTCAGCCGGGCGATGGGGGCTATTTTGAAGCAGCAATTCATTGTAGACCCGCGTGTCAAGGGCAATATCAACCTGTACAGCGAGCAAGCCCTGAGCCCCCGTGAGGCTTATTTGAATTTCCTGGCTGCTTTGCGTGGTCTGGGGTTTACAGTGGTGGAAGTGGGAGGCTTGTTCAAGGTGGTGCCAGAAGCCGATGCCAAGCTGCAAACTGGCAGCGTATCAATTGGGGAAGTGTCCCGCAAAGGCGACCAGATTTTGACACAAATTTTTTTACTGAATCATGAAAATGCCAACAATTTGGTACCCGTCTTACGGCCTTTGATCAGCCCAAACAACACCATCAATGTCAATCCGGGAAATAACGCTCTGATCGTGACAGACTACGCTGACAATCTTCACCGGATTGCCAAAATCATTGCCAGTATGGATGTTTCTGGCTCCAGCGATATCGAAGTGATTGCTTTGAAACATGCG
>JBEIRS010000049.1:0-7751 GCA_040375795.1 Methylibium sp. | reverse complement strand
GACTCCTGATGCTTTGATTCACAAAAATCGCAGGGGATGCAGAGTTTCAGTGGTGCTGATTCAAGCGATCAGTTTGACTGTGTGCCTTCCCCTTCAAAGTCAAAGGCTGAAATAGTCATTGAAATGCCCTCTTGATCAAGACCTTGTTGGATATGTTCTCCCGCATGATGATGAGGATTTTTGATGTCTATCGCCACCGTATCCTCACAAGACGCTTGGGCAGGCTGTTGTGTCTTTTGGCGAATGTGCTGATTTTTGAAAGGCTGAATATGGCTCGTATCGACCTTAATTCCATGACACTCTGGATCACCGCTGCTGCGGTTCAGCATCCGCACACCTTGGTGCAAGAAATCATGAATCGAATGGCCGTTACTCGGCAAACTGCCCATAAATTGATTAAAAAATTGATGGCAGTGAACTGGCTTATCAATGAAGGAAGCCCAAGGCGGCCACATTTCAAGCCGGGTTTGTTGCGACAAGTGGTGCGCCGTTATGAACTGGCCGGGCTGACCGAGGATCGGCCTTGGTCGCAAGACTTTGCCCCCTTTTTCACCCTGCCAGCACAAGTGCAGCGTATGGCTCAGCACGCTTTTTGCGAGCTGGTGAATAATGCCATCGATCACAGTGAGGGGAGCTGTGTCACGATTTCGCTGCGGCAAACACCCAATCAAGTGCAGTTGCTCGTTTCAGATGATGGACGAGGCTTGTTTGACAAGATCAGCCAAGTCTTTTCAATCGGCGACCCTCATGCCGCCATGTTAGAACTCAGCAAGGGCAAGCTGACCGGCCAGCCCGAACGTCATACGGGTCGAGGCTTATTTTTCACCTCTAAACTGGCCGATGTGTTTGACCTGCACGCCAACGACGTGGCTTTTCAGCACCGTGAATGGAACCGCGCCGGCTGGCTGCCTGGGCGGCCTTTGAAGCATCATGGCACGTCGGTGTATTTTTCAATTTGCCTCGATACCCAGCGTACCCTGGATTCTATATTGCAATCGTTCAGCTTGAACGGTTCAGGCTATGGTTTTGAACGCACTGTGGTGCCGTTGCAATTGGTGACCAATGGCCAAATTGGATTGGAATCACGCGCCCAGGCACGTCGCGTGGCGAATCGCCTCAGCCAGTTCCAGCGGGCTGAGGTGGATTTTGCCGGCATTCCCTATGTGGGCCACAGCTTTGTGGACGAATTATTCAGGGTTTTGACTTTGCAACATGCTAAAACCGAAATCATCCCGATCAATATGTGCCCTGCCGTGGCGGCGATGGTGAACAGCGTGAGAGAGCCTCAGGCGGTGTGATGGCATTCAGCGCACCTCACACACCTTGAGCATATTGGTGCCGCCAGGGTAGCCCATGGGCTCGCCGCAGGTGATGGCGTAGGTGTCGCCAGGGCGCAAAATATCACGATCGATCAATACTTGTTGTGCTTCACGCAAAGCTTGTTCGCGATCTTCAACCAAGGGCATCAAAAGGGGGTGCACATTGCGATAGAGCCCCATTTTACGCTGTGTACGGATCTGTGAAGTGAGTGCAAAAATGGGCACATGCACCTTGTAGCGGCTCATCCAGAGGGCTGTCGAGCCCGATTCGGTCAAGGCGACAATGGCTTTGCAGCCCAAGTGGTGCGCGGTAAAAAGTGCCCCCATGGCAATGGTTTGGTCGATCCGGCCAAAGGTCTTGTTGCGGAAATCTGTGTCGAGCGACACCTGTTCGGCCAACTCGGCCTCGATACAAACGCCGGCCATCATTTCCACCGTTTCAACCGGGTATTTTCCGGCTGCGGTTTCGGCGCTGAGCATGACGGCATCGGTGCCGTCGAGGACGGCATTGGCCACATCGCTCACCTCGGCCCGGGTGGGCACAGGGTTGACGATCATGGACTCCATCATTTGCGTGGCTGTAATCACCACCCGATCCATCTCGCGGGCGAGTTTGATCATGCGTTTTTGCAGGGCTGGCACTGCAGCGTTACCCACTTCAACGGCCAGGTCTCCACGGGCGACCATGATGCCATCGCTGGCCTTGAGAATGTTTTCGAGTTGAGGAATGGCCTCACTGCGTTCGATTTTGGCGATCAGGGCGGGCTTGTGCTTCCAGGGCTCACCTGCGACATTCGCCAATTGACGCGCCATTTCCATGTCAGTGGCGTTTTTAGGAAAACTCACCGCCAGGTATTCACACTGAAAGCTCATCGCGGTTTTGATGTCTTCCATGTCCTTGGCCGTCAGGGCTGGAGCGGTCAGGCCACCCCCCGATTTATTGATGCCCTTGTTGTTGGACAACTCACCGCCAATAACCACCGTGGTGTGAACGGCATCGCCCTTGACGGCATCCACGGTCAGGCGTAGCAGGCCATCGTTCAGTAACAGAGTGTCTCCGGGCTTGACATCACGCGGCAGCTCTTTGTAATCCAGGCCCACGCGCTCGTTGTCGCCGAGACGGACCTGAGCGTCAAGGATGAACTTTTGACCCGGCACCAGGATGGTCTTGCCCCCTTCGAATTTGCCCACCCGAATTTTGGGTCCCTGCAAGTCAGCCATGATGGCCACCTCCTTGCCCACTTCCTGGGCCACCTTGCGCACAAGTTGGGCGCGGTCGATGTGATCTTGGGCCTGGCCATGCGAAAAATTCAGGCGAATCACGTCTACACCAGCCCGCATCATGGCCGCCAAAATTTCTGGAGAGCTGGACGCAGGACCCAAGGTGGCGACAATTTTGGTGGCACGCGGCATGAATAGAACTCCTGTGGTTGATGGATTGGGGGCATCAGCCCTCAAATCGCTTTTGCAATATATCGAATGCAGGCAAAGTCTTGCCCTCAAGAACCTCAAGGAAGGCTCCACCCCCGGTCGAGATGTAGCCGATGTCTTTCTCAATACCATACTTGGCGATGGCAGCCAAGGTATCGCCCCCGCCAGCGATGCTGAAGGCTGGCGAATGGGCGATGGCCGCCGCAAGAGCTCGGGTGCCACCCGCAAATTGATCGTATTCAAACACGCCCATCGGCCCATTCCAGACCACGGTTCCGGCACGCGCGATGATTGAAGCTAGTTCTGCGGCCGTGCGGGGCCCGATATCGAGAATAAGATCATCGGGCTGAACATCTTGGGCCAACACTTTGTTCGCACGAGCCATGGCAGAAAACTCATTGGCCACCACCACATCAGTCGGAATGGGCACCGCGGCACCACGCGCGGCCATCATATTGATGATGGCTCGGGCCTCCTCAACAAGCTCTGGCTCGGCGAGCGATTTTCCGATGGGCAGCCCCTTGGCCAACATAAAGGTGTTAGCAATGCCTCCTCCCACAATCAGTTGATCGACATGCTCAGCCAGGGCTTTGAGAATGGTCAACTTGGAGCTGACCTTGGACCCCGCCACGATGGCTACCAAAGGCCGTGCCGGGTTGGTCAAGGCTTGGCTGATGGCATCGATTTCTGCTGCGAGCAAGGGACCCGCGCAGGCGACCTTGGCATACTGGGCAATGCCGTAAGTGGATGCTTCAGCGCGGTGAGCCGTTCCAAAGGCATCGTGCACAAAAATATCGCACAGGGCCGCCATCTTGCGGGCCAGGGCTTCATCGTTTTTCTTCTCGCCTTTGTTGAGCCGGCAGTTTTCCAGCAGCACCACTTGCCCGGGCTCCACGCTGACTCCATCGACCCACTTCGCCTTGAGGGGCACGGGGCGCCCGAGCAGCTCGGATAGTCGCTGGGCCACGGGCATCAGGGAATCTTCGGGTTTGAACTCGCCTTCGGTGGGGCGGCCGAGATGCGAAGTCACCATGACGGCCGCCCCAGCCTTGAGCGCCATCTCAATGCATGGAATCGACGCCCGAATGCGGGTGTCTTCGGTGATGTGGCCAGCATCATCTTGGGGTACATTGAGATCCGCACGAATAAACACGCGCTGGCCGGCAACCTGACCTTGATCAATCAGGTCTTGAAAACGACGAACTTTCATAAAGAGAATTCCGAAAAAGATCACTAAGGCGGGCTGCACAGACAAACTGTTTGCAAGAAGGTCTCCGTGACGCAGCCACCAAACCCTCTATTTGACACGAAGCGCGAGCGACTTTGAGGCCCTAGACCATCTAGCCTTTAACTCCAGCACCACCGAGCCACCCAAAACACAATCATGCCCACCAGAATGGTTCCGAGCAAACCCCGACGGACGAAAAAATAGCCCATGGATGCTGCAGCCGCCCAGAGCTTGGGGTCGTGCCAGGTGCTCACGATGGCCCCCTCCGTCAGGAAAATATCGGGGGCGACCACAGCCGCAAGGGCAGCCAAGGGAGCATAACGCAAGCCCCGGCGCACCCACTCAGGGAGCACCAATTCACGTCGAGACAAAAAGAAAAAAGACCGCGTGATGACCGTGATAACCGTCAAGCCCACGAAAATCACCATGATTTCAGCCTCACTCATGAGGCCCCCGCACCATGTTGGCTTGATTTTGAGAGTTTGGCCTCCATCAAAAGCCCTGCACACACCCCTGCCACAATCGCCACCACAATGTTCAGCCGCAGGGGTAAAGCCAATGTCGCCACCGCCGCCGCCGCCGAAACCAGCCCTGCAAACCAAGTGGCCCGATCGTTCAAGAGCGAGCAGCTCAGCCCTAACAAAGCCAAAGTACCGGCGAAACTCAAGTCCCACTCGGTTGGAATGGAATCAGCCCACCAAATACCTAAGACCGAAGGAATTTGCCAAGCCAGCCAATTCACTAGTGTGCAACCCAAGAAGTAGGCAATGTGCCCTTCATCTTCGCGGGGCTGTTGAAAGCGCCGCTGAAATAAAACATAAGTGAGATCGGCTGTCAAGTATCCTAGTGTCAAGCGCCAATGCACAGGCAAGCGTATAACGTAAGGGCGCATCTGGATACTGAAAATGATGAACCGGAGGTTGACACAAAAAGCCGTGGCCCATATGACCCATAAGGGGGCCTGGGCCGCGATCAAGGGCAAAGACGCCAATTGGGCACTTCCAGCAAACACGGTCAGGGTCATGAACATAGACAGGGGAACCGACAAGCCACTTTTGACCATGGCCACGCCCGTCACCAAACCCCAGGCACTGATGCCTGGAATAAGCAAAGACATTTCTCTGAGCCCAGTCCAAAATTGTGGGTGGCCCAAAAGCACTCGGTAGCGATTCACGGATTACAGTGTGACAGAGTTTGAATGATGCGATGAGATTCCTTCAAGAAAGCAATCCCTCGCTCCAATCAAGTCTTGACTCTGGATTCACCAAAAAAGTGCTGAAACAAATCAGGTTCATGAATCTCACGAATCGAGAGCCCTTCAAAAACTTCTTCAAACATCGAAGGGAGGCTGTCATCAAAATTCAACGGCATGGTGGGTTGCCAGTCACCCAAAACAGAAGGAACAATCGGGCGCCCGTGTGCAGGAACGGCTGGGTTGATGAGGCGAATTTTGAGCTGATCTGCGAGAGAGGGAACTTCTTCCCATTCAATCAAACTATGCCTGTCCTCTTTTTTGTATTGGGCAGTAAGACTGCCAGGAGATGAACGCCTCGGCGTGAAATTGCGCATGATGTGTTCCATGTCAAATTGGCTCTCAGGCATCAGCTTAGACTGCCGCCACAAGGCGCATATTCAAAATAAAAAGGGCCTTCAGCCCCTACTTGCGTGGCCTTGGAAAATTTAAGCTCCACTCCCGCGCAGAGCAAAACCCAGAGATTAAGGCCTTCTCCAATATCATTTTGGATCAAGCGGAGAGAAAAATATCCCCAAAGCATAAAACTGTGATACAGTGAACTCTTCTGACGCGGGGTGGAGCAGTCTGGTAGCTCGTTGGGCTCATAACCCAAAGGTCGTTGGTTCAAATCCAGCCCCCGCAACCAAAATCACCCTGCTTTATCAAACAGTTACTAAAGCCTGCCACGCGCAGGCATTTTTATTTTTGGCCCATCAGATCGCTCTGGGCAGCCATCACTGCGTCGATGTCCTCGTAGGCCATCGGGATCTCGTCGATCACTCCGGCATACTTTGCGGTATTCCACGCCCTCGGTTGCCTTGGCTTGGTCTTTGGTGGTGAATATTTTCTGGGCCTGGGTGTGCTGCGGCTCATCAGGGGGCCCGCGCCGTGGCTGCAGCTCTCGAAGCTCTCGAAGCTCTCGGGGTTGCCCAGCCCGCGAACAATGTCGCTGCGCGCGCCCATGTTGCCCGGGATGATCCCCAAAGCGATGCTGCCTTTGCAGCATGATGGGCAAGGTCAAGTGGGGCTTTCACGTCAAAAAACACTCAAAAATGCTCGAGCAAGTAAACTGTGGGCTTTATGAGCTCAAGGCAAACTTGACAAGTGTGACTTGTCCTTCAAAAGCAAAACAGGATCTTCTCATGGCTGGACATTCTAAATGGGCCAATATTCAGCACCGCAAAGGTCGTCAGGACGAAAAGCGTGGAAAAATATGGACCCGCATCATTCGTGAAATTGTGGTTGCAGCACGACATGGTGGTGGCGACACCAAAGACAATCCGCGGCTGCGGCTTGCTGTTGACAAAGCCAAAGCAGCCAACATGCCCGCTGACACAATCAAAAAAAACATCGACAAGGCCACCGGGCAGCTTGAGGGTATCCATTATGAAGAAGTACGCTACGAGGGTTATGGCATTGGCGGGGCGGCCCTCATGATCGACTGCATGACAGACAATCGTGTGCGAACTGTCGCAGAAATTCGTCATGTCTTAAGCAAAAATGGTGGCAATCTTGGGGCCGAGGGTTCGGTGGCTTTTCAATTTAAACATTGTGGCCAATTCATTTTTGCTCCTGGTACCAGCGAAGACAAGGTCATGGAGGTGGCTCTTGATGCGGGTGCTGAAGATGTCTTGACAGGCAGTGATGGGGCCATTGAGGTACTCTGTGCGCCCATAAATTTTGAAACTGTCAAAGCCGCGCTGGATGCGGCTGGTTTGTTGGCCGGGTTTGCTGAAGTCATCATGCGCCCCGAGAGTTCAGTGCCTCTGAGTGGAGAAAACGCGATGCGCATGCAAAAACTGCTAGATACGCTGGAAGACCTTGACGATGTTCAGGCAGTTTTCCACAATGCGGAGATGACTTCATGAAAGTTTTGGTCATTGGGTCGGGCGGTCGTGAACATGCCTTGGCCTGGAAACTGGCACAATCTCCAAAAATTCAAACCATCTTTGTGGCTCCAGGGAACGGCGGAACCGCTTCTGATTTTCGTTTGAAAAACGTCCCCCTCACTGATTTTGCGGATCTCGCTGATTTTGTTCAGGCTGAAAAAATCGTGCTGACCGTGGTCGGCCCAGAAGCTCCTCTGGCGGCTGGTATCGTTGATTTTTTTCGTGCTCGTGGCTTGCGCATTTTTGGTCCATCACGTGCAGCTGCACAACTGGAAAGCTCCAAAGCCTTCGCCAAAAATTTCATGCAAAGGCACAAAATTCCCACAGCGCCTCATGCCATCTTTACCCATTCCGAGGCTGCTCATGCCTATGTAGATGCCCAAGGGGCGCCAATTGTCATCAAAGCGGATGGTCTGGCTGCTGGAAAAGGGGTCGTGGTTGCCTCAACCCTGGAGCAAGCGCATGAAGCCATTGAATCCATGTTCAGTACCGCTCCCCAGACGGATGCTCTCAGGGTTGAGCACAATATAGGTTCTGATGGCCTGGCTCAACCCAAAGTCGTGATTGAATCCTTTTTGGAGGGCGAAGAGGCAAGTTTTATTGTTCTGTGTGATGGGAAAAATGTACTTTCTCTGGCCACCAGCCAAGAT
>JBEIRS010000207.1:0-3258 GCA_040375795.1 Methylibium sp. | reverse complement strand
TAACGCAATGAAACGGGGGCTGATGATACTCACTTTGAAATGACGCCCATCACGGGCGCCAGGGTGGCCAGCATGCAGGTGACTGTCATCTTGAACAGCCACATTGGCCTCTGGAAAGGCTTTTTGCAAGGTGATATGAAGGTCTTGGGCTGTGAGAGGCATGATGTCAAATGGAGCGGCTGGTCAAATGTCAGGGGAAGATGCTCTGCCGGGAGGGTGTGAGGCAGGCTGGTTCATATGACGGCTCAAATAAACCCCTTGGGCCAAGGTGAATAAGAGGGTCAAGCCCAATACACCAAATAATTTGAAATTGACCCAGGTATCCGATGAAAATGAAAAAGCCACCAAGAGATTCAGCCCCCCCATCAATAAAAAAAACAGAATCCAGGCCAAATTCAGCCGGGCCCAAACGGAGGCGGAAACTTCCACCTTGTCAGACAAGAGGCGTTGAATCAGATTGTTCTTGAAAAACCCTGCCGCAGCAGCCAACACCAGCCCCATGGCCCAATAGAGTACGGTGGGCTTCCATTTGATGAAAGTGTCACTGTGAAGCCAAACCGTGGCCCCTCCCAGTAACACCACCAACGCCAAACTGACCCATAACATGGTGTCAACCTTTTGCCGACGAAGCAGCAAAAAACCCACCTGAGCCAAGGTGGCGATCATGACAACCACCGTTGCTAAAAGAATAGGAGCTTCATTTGGCCCCACCACACCGCCCGAAACCCAAAGACCGAGGTATTCGGTGGCTGTCGCTGAAGCCCATTCTTTTTGGCTTTCGGCATATTTGAAGGTGCCAAAAAAAAGAACCACCGGCAAAAAGTCAAATAGAAGTTTCATGAGACAGAATCAGGGCTGATTTTGACAAAATTCATGGCGGCAGAATTGATACAAAACCGCTCACCGGTTGGTTCAGGGCCGTCGTCAAAGACATGGCCCAAATGGGCTCCGCAGTGATGACAACGCACTTCAATGCGCACCATGCCATGACGGGTGTCTGGGACACGCTCGATCACGTGGGCATTGATTGCCTGGGTATAACTGGGCCAACCACAGCCGGCATCAAACTTTGTTTCAGAGGAAAACAAGGGGGTATGACAGCCCACGCAGAGGTACTGACCAGCGTCCCAGTGATTCCAGTAGCGGCCACTGAAGGGGGGTTCTGTGGCAGCGCAACGGGTGACCTGGTATTGTAAAGGGTCTAGTTCGGTGCGCCATTCAGGGTCGGTTTTTTGAACCTTGCGGGGTTTGTCTTGGGTCATGATGAACAAGAAAGCTCAAGTTGTGCAGCCCAATCGGGCGGAAAGCCAGCGTAGCGCGCCAAATGATGCGGGTCTAAGTTTGGCACAGCTTCATCAAAAGGTTGAAAAATAACCGTCAAAAGCCGCTCAATTTCAGAAAAATCACCCTCTTGAGCTGCCTCAATGGCGGTTTGCGCCAAATGATTGCGCAGCACCACCCAAGGGTTACTCTGGCGCATACGAAGCATCCGGGCGCAGTCTTGATCAGGGCTGGCCCCGCCGGGTTCGAGACTGAGACGGGCTTGATAGTCTTGTGCCCAGCGGTCAAAGCCCGTAGGGTCCATGAACAAACCACGGATGCTCTCATTGCGGGCTTGGGGGGCGGCATCAAAGTGGCACAGGCGACGGAAAAAAATAGTGAAATCAACCCGATTGTGGGCCATAAGTTGCAATAATTTTTGCGCCAATTCAATGTCCTGAGGCAAGGCTGTTTGCAGACCCAGTTTGGCTCGTAATCGTTGGGCCCAGGCTCTCGGATAGTGGCTTTGGTAGGTTTCAAGAGCGGCAAGGGCGGTGTCGGTGTTTTGAATCAAGGGCATCAGTGCCTGCCCCAAAGCATAAAGGTTCCAGTAAGCAATGCTGGGTTGTTGATCATAGGCATAGCGGCCTTGATGGTCAGAATGGTTGCAAATATGCTCTGGGTGATAGGTATCCAGAAAGCCAAAAGGTCCATAATCCAGGGTCAGACCCAATATAGACATGTTGTCGGTGTTCATGACACCATGGCAAAAACCCACAGCTTGCCAGCTGGCCATCAATTCGGCTGTTTGCTCAGCCACCCATTGAAGTAAAGCCGCATAAGGTGAAGCCTCCAGGGCACACCCGGGGCAATAATTCCTGATCACAAAATCAGCCAGGGATTGGAGTTCCTGGTGTTGACCAGCATCAGCAAAGTGCTCAAAGTGACCAAAACGGATGAAGCTTGGCGACACTCTGGTCACGACAGCTGCAGGCTCGAGAGTTTCGCGTTGAACAGCCAGGCGTGAGCCAGTGACACAAAGGGCCCGAGTGCTGGGAATGCCGAGCCCGGCCAAGGCTTCCGAACCTAAAAATTCCCGAATCGATGATCGCCATACCGCGCGCCCATCGCCCCTGCGTGAGTAAGGTGTTCGGCCGGACCCCTTTAATTGCAACTCCATCTGGCCTGACGGGGTGTCAAGCTCACCGAGCCACAGCGCCCTGCCATCACCCAATTGGCCTGCCCAAACCCCAAATTGATGGCCACTGTACACACTGGCCAAGGGGCGCATGGAGGGCCAAAGTGCCTGACCACTGAAGGCCTCCAACGCTGTGTGATCAGACCACCAATCAAGAGGCCACCCTAAAAGCCTGGCAACCTGGGGGCTGTGTGCAATCCAGTGTGGCTCGGGCAGGCCCTGGGGCAAAATTTCAGAGTAAAAAGCGGGACCCAGGCTGGCAAAGCAATGCGTCCAGCGAAGCTTGTCGATCCACGGGGGGACAGTCGGTGACAAATTCATAAGCAGTGAACCATCAGGCAGGATTGGGCCTCAGAAAAATCAAATGGGTTGATCAGGACTTGACGGGTCAAGTGCAATCAATATTTAGCCGGAGGTTCTGTGGAACCCCAGCGCGGCACAGAGGGGGGCCGGCTGATTTTCAATTGTGCAACCTTGTCGAAGGGTTGCTCTTTCATATATTTAATCAACTCGGCATCGGTCATCTGATTTAATTGGGCGATACGTTTGATTTCACCTCGATAAAATTGATACATCCACAACAGGTCTTCGGCAGATAGAGGGCGAGGTCGATAGCCAGATGGGGGGTCCTGAGCCCTCTCTATTCTAAATAAACCCTCAAGCACATCAAGTAATGGAGTTTGAATCAACTCGGGAATGAAATTTTTTTGTGTAGGTTGAGTATTGTAATGATGATCAATTGCTTGGTTAAAATCGCTCAAAAGTTGACGGTTTTTTAGCGTCTTTTTTACCTGAATATC
>JBEIRS010000059.1:0-7019 GCA_040375795.1 Methylibium sp. | reverse complement strand
CCTTGAGAATTTTAGCGACCGCCAAGGGTTGCAACTCGGCGTCGGTTTCAACCAAAATGGCGCGGTCAGCCCCAATTGCCAAGGCTGTACGCAGGGTTTCTTGACAAGCCGACAGGCCACATGAAACTGCCACGATCTCTGTCACAACCCCCTTTTCTTTCAGTCGGGTTGCTTCTTCGATGGCAATTTCGTCAAAGGGGTTCATGCTCATTTTGACATTGGCCAGATCCACGCCAGAGCCGTCAGACTTCACCCTGACTTTGACGTTGTAATCAACCACACGCTTGACGGGGACGAGCACTTTCATGCGCTTATTCTCCTGAGGGCCGTTGGATTGGCAATGCATCCTGACAAGGATCTATATTTTAACTGATTTGACGTCTAGCCCAGGCTCAAAACTGGCATTTCTTTCTATTCGCTGGTTCAGCCCTTGGGCCGGCCTTGTGTCATGGGGCGGCGAGAGGATCCGTGTGCTTTGCGGGCCCTGGAACCCCAATGGGTGGCTTGATTTGCCGCATCCAGCGCTCGGACCTCGCTTGTAGCACGCCCTGAAAAATGATGCGAAGCCTCGTGACCCCCTCCCCGACCGCGCCCGCCCGGAACGCCAATCACCATTCGACCGAGCACAATTGGTTCGGGCTTTTCTCCAGGGGCTGGACCAAAACCAGGGATGGTCTCTCGGGGGATGTCATGTTTAATGAGCTTTTCAATGTCACGCAAAAAAATTTCCTCATCCAAACACACCAGCGAAATTGCACACCCTCGGGAGCCTGCCCGACCAGTACGCCCAATACGGTGAACGTAATCTTGTGGAACATTGGGCAGTTCGTAGTTGATGACATAAGGTAATTGATCAATGTCAATGCCACGTGCCGCAATGTCTGTGGCCACGAGCACCTGCAATTGGCCGTTTTTAAAATCTGTCAGGGCTTTGGTGCGGGCTGACTGGCTTTTGTTGCCATGAATGGCCATGGCTGAAATGCCCTGATTGTGAAGATGATCCACCAAACGATTGGCCCCGTGCTTCATCCTGGCAAACACCAAAATTTGGTGCCAATCATGAGTTTTAATCAAATGCGTCAATAGTTCTTTTTTGAGTTCTCGACCCACAGGATGCACAAGCTGGACAATGGTATCGGCAGTTTGATTGCGTCGTGCCACCTCAATCAAGGTGGGTTGCTTGAGCAATTTTTCAGCAAGGGCCTTGATGTCATCACTGAAAGTGGCCGAAAAAAGCAAACTTTGCTTTTGAGGCGGCACGATGGCCAACACTTTTTTAATGTCGTGAATGAAGCCCATATCAAGCATACGATCAGCTTCATCCAGTACAAAAATTTCAATGTGGCGAAGATCCAGGGTGCCCTGTTGATGATGATCAAGAAGCCTCCCCGGGGTGGCCACCAGGATGTCTACACCTCGACGCAAACGATCAATTTGGGCCTGCATACCAACGCCACCAAACATCACCATGCTCGACAGTGAACAATACTTGCCATAAATACGCACACTTTCTTCAACCTGGGCGGCCAGCTCACGGGTGGGCGTTAAAATGAGCGCACGGATCGGCCGGGGGCCTCGGGGAGCGTGGTTTTTGGGGGGGTCGATCAAACGATGCAAGAGGGGTAAAGTGAAGCCTGCGGTTTTCCCGGTGCCGGTTTGGGCGCCTCCGAGTAAATCATGGGCACCGAGGATGACCGGAATGGCCTGAGATTGGATCGGGGTGGGAGTGGTATAGCCAGCGTCACGAACAGCACGCAAAATGGGCTCAGCCAAGCCCAAAGATTCAAAAGACATGTTAAAAACGAGGTAGGAGCCTGCTCTTCGTTCTGTGACAAGAGCGCCAGTTGGCAGAGCCCTGGGTGTAAGCGCGATGATGCGCGGGGTCGGGATTGACATCGGCAGGCCACCACTGGAGTAGCGCCAACGTTTCGAGTTTAGCCGAGACGATCCCAAAAATTATGCTTTCAGACCAGCTTTTTTGCAAACGGCAGTGCTGTGGTTGGTGACGTGCGCGCGAAACGCCAGGCTCTTCTCGGTGCTCACGCAGACTGATGAAGCCAGACACGAGGGCTTGAGCCTCGGCGCCGTACTTGGGTGGACGCCTGCAACGGGCCACCTGTCTGATCGGCCGTCCAGACTCAAGCACTTGACTGACCATAGCCTCACGAAATTCATCCCTGTACTGCCAGTCTGGTATGAACTTCTTCATACGGCCTCCAGAGTGTCAAAAATAGCAGACTTCGTGGTGTCCGTTGTTGATGGGCCAGTCAGGTGCAGCGAATTTGATCACAGACTGGATTGAGGGGAATCCAGTATCATGACTCAAAAGAGGAGGTGATAAAAGATGATCTTGACGCCCCAGGCTGACGCCCAGGTCTGTGTACCGGTCTTCGTTGATTCGTCTACGCCGTTGATTACACGACAGGCTGGCGTGCTGGCCCATGACTTTCGTCTCCCTCATTCTGGCTTTTTTTCTATCTTTGCTGGTGGCTTCGCCGCTCGGCGCATCACTACATGTCTCCGGCGCTTCGCACAATCAAAACTTCAGATCCTTGGCAGGCGGGGATCGCCTAGCTCAAAGGGCGTTTTTTCGCCTTTGACATTTGGGCGTGACCCAAAGACGGTGGCGGTTTCTTTCCAGCCCCAAGAGAACCCATGTCATGACAAGTTGCCTGCTCAGCGTAACGGTTGGAAACTGTTTGTGGCAGTGGCGCTGCTGTCAGTCAGCTTCTCGAGCTTTGCCGGAGAAATCCGCTTAGCGGTTGCCCACTCGACCTGCACGGCGATCAAGAAAGTGGGTGAACTCTACCGTAAGGTCGATCATCATGTGCAATTGACCTATATATGCAAATCGTCTGGCTTGCTGGCCAAGGGCATGAGTGGTGGCGCGCTGTCGGCAGATATTTTTGTCTCGGCCGATAAGGAGTGGATGGATTTTGCCGTCAAAAACAAACTGGTCTCCGAGAAAGAAGTGATCAGCCCCTGGGGTAACACCCTGGTGGTGGCCGTTCCTGCGCACGCGCCCCTGAAGCTTCTGGACCTCACGGAGATTACTGCCAGCAAAGTATCGTCGGTGATGATCGGGGACCCCAGTACTGCTCCGTTTGGGAGATATGCCAAACAGGCTCTGGAGTCTTCCGGGCTCTGGGAAGCCGTGCAAGGTAAGATCACGACCCGCAAGAACATTGAGCTTTTAGTGGATGGATTGGCCGATGCAGAGAGTGGCACGGTTGGCATCTTGTTCAAGTCGAACATGGATGAGCGCCTGAGAGAAGTCGCTGCAGTGAAGGCTTCGTTGCACCAGCCAATCGAGTATTTCCTTGCTCCGCTTGATGCCTCTGCCTCCCATCCTGACGTTCGGAAGTTTCTCAAGTTCCTGACAGGACCCACTGGGAAAGCTGTATTCCTCGCTGAGAACTTCAATGTGAATCCATTGAGCGGGGTCGGGCCAGATAGATGATGAAGCAGTTGAGAAAATTCTCTCTATATACGCAGCTGATCATCCCGATGATCGTGGTTAGCGTCATCAGTGCTGGCGTCACGATCTTCGCCGGGCTTGTGCTCCGTGATTCGGTGTTTTGGGCCGAGGGTTCACTCAAGATTAGAGAAGAATTCGTCAGGCGGCTTCAAGATGTAGAAATAGGCATTGCTGGTATTCGCCTTTTGAGTCTGCGCCATCTGACGGCTGAAAATGCCCGAATAATGGAGCAGGCCGCGAAGGATCTCCAGGAGCGGAGGAAGACGATTCAAGAAGGGATTAAAACGCTCGTCAGTATCAATATCGAAGGCCAGGATTCAGCCATTCCTGTCCCATCCAACCTCGAAGATGCGTTCAATCGCTACTGGCATCAAGTTGATAAAGCGATCCAACTGAGCCGTGCGTTCGAGAAGGAATCAGCTTTTTCCTTATGGTTTAACGTAGAGAGCATTTACGGTGCCAGCATAGACACTTCGGTACAAAAGCTGCGGATGCTGGCTCTGAACGACAGCATTTCCAGTCGCCATGATTTGATAACCGCCATTCAGAAAAGCATCACGATCACTATAGCTATCGCGATATTGGGCGGCGCCGGCGTGCTCATGATCGCGTCTATTTTTGCTCGCAGGACAACCAACCGCCTGGCTGGCTTGCGGGACTGGTCGCGCAGGATCAGCGCGGGCGACTTGAGCAAGTCCCATCTTATCGGCAACCACGACGAAATCGGCGAACTGATCCGGGGAATGGAATACATGGTTGAAAGCCTGAATACCTCACGGGAGAAACTGGATTCAGCACGGGAAAAAGCTGAGCGAGCCAGTGCTGCCAAGAGTATCTTTCTCGCTTACATCAACCATGAGCTGCGAACGCCGATGAACGCTGTGCTGGGGCTGGCAGAGGTGGGGCTGCGCCAAAATCGAGATCATGTCAGTGAACGACTGTTTCGCCAGGTGCTTGACTCTGGGCAACTGCTGCTCGGCGTTGTCAACAACGTTCTCGATTTTTCCAAGATCGAGGCGGGCAAGCTGAAGATTGAAAACGTGCCCATCAGCGTCAAACGCCTCACCGACCACCTCTGCGTGCTTTTCAAGGGGTACGCCCAGGAGCGCCACATCGCGCTGAAAATCAACGTCAATAAGAACATGCCTGACTGGCTACTCGGAGATTTTTTGCGCATGACGCAGGTGCTGAGCAACATCCTCTCCAATGCCATCAAATTCACCGAGCGAGGCAGCGTGACGTTGAGCATCACTCGCGTCGACACAGGGGTGGAGTTTCAGATCGTGGATACTGGAATTGGCATGAACGCAGAGCAGGTTGGCCGCCTGTTCAAAGCGTTCGAGCAGGCCGAACTGACAACCGCCCGCAAGTTCGGAGGTACAGGGCTCGGGCTCGTCATTACACAGGATCTGGTTGGGCTGATGGGCGGCTCGATTGAGGTGAGCAGTACGCCGAATATAGGCAGCACATTCATTGTATTCATTCCCCTGTCTCCGGTGGAAGCCCCTGATGGCGCGGATGGTCACGAACCCAGCGAGATATTGAGGGCTCCAGTCGAGCACGGTCGGCGGTTGGCAGGCTATCGGATCCTTTCATCTGAGGATAATCCGGTCAATCAACTCGTTCTTGAGGAGATGTTGCGCATTGAAGGCGCATCCTTGTCGTGTGTCAACGACGGGCTGGCAGCACTTGAGTGTATTGAGCGCGAGGGCCCAGGCAGCTGGGACATTGTTCTGACCGATGTACAAATGCCGCGAATGGATGGTCATCAGCTCGCTCAGAGGATACGAGACCTCTACCCTGACCTCCCTACCGTCGGGATCACGGCGCAAGCGATGGTTCAAGAACGCGAGCGCTGCTTGGCCAGCGGGATGAGGGCATTTCTATCGAAACCCGTCAATATTGATTCGCTCGTCGATACTGTGCGTACTCACGCACGCAAGACCTCTGGCGCCGCCCACTTTCATGTGCTGCCGACCCAGGGCATCCACCTCGACACCTTGCCAGAGCGGACGTTGGAGCCGCTCCCCCCTCAGAATGCGGTTGCGTCCCCAGAAGTGATCGACTGGCCCGCTCTGATCGAAATTTTCGGCCGACGCTCCAACCTGATCGATAAACTAATCACTGCAACGCTGGAATCTACCGAAGGAGCGCCAGGAGTTCTTCGTGCAGCAATCGAACAGCGAGATCTCTCGATGCTCGGCTTTGTTGCACACAGCCTGAAGGGCCTCGGGGCCAATCTCAAGGCTATGCGCCTCAACGAACTTGGCGCACAAGCCGAAGCCGCGGCTACCGCAGGCCGAGAGTCGGAGGCCATTGAACTGGCGGTCAAATTGGCCGAAGCGACCGATGAGCTACTTGGTGCGCTGAAAGCACGATCAACCTCTGCAAACGCCTACCTCGGGTGAGGACAACAAATCAATATCGACCCCGCCCAGCGAAGGAACCACTGAACAATTCAAAATCAAACACAGGCCATCTGCCCGGCCGCGCCAAGATTTCATGATGCGAAAACTCACCGAGTTTTTAGGCTAGAAAACCCCTCGTCAATCCCACATGCCCTAAACTCATGAATTTCATGGATGCTGCGACTGCGCGCAGCATGACAAGACGATTTTGATTCCGGCAAGGTGGCCATCGCCTCCACCACCCACCTGTCATGCTGCGCGCCGTCGCAGTATCCAAAACGTCCGCCTGCCAAATCCCTCATTGACAGGTTCCAGATGATTTCTGTCCGCTTTTGAGAATAAGTTTATTCTTGCTTTTGTAACTTAAATCAATAGCTTACTTTATTTATGAAACTTGCCACCTGGAATGTGAATTCTCTTGCTGTTCGCCTCAACCATGTTTTGAACTGGCTGCAAGAAAATCAACCTGATGTATTGTGTTTACAAGAAACCAAATTGAGCAATGATAAATTTCCTCGCGAGGTATGGTCTGATTTGGGCTATCAGGCCAACTTCTTTGGCCAAAAAACCTACAACGGGGTGGCCTTGCTCAGCCGCGGCGAGACCAGGGATGTCGTACACAATATCCCGGGCTTTCCCGACCCACAGGCCCGGGTCATTGCCGGTACGGTGGAGGGGATCAGAGTGATTGGGGCTTATTTTCCGAATGGGGAATCACCCACATCAGAAAAATTTCAGTACAAAATGAATTGGCTCAAGGCATTGAATGTATGGCTTGCGACCGAATTAAAGCAGCATCCTCAATTGGCTTTACTTGGAGATTTCAACATCGCCCCCGAAGACCGTGATGTCTATGACCCGGCGGCCTGGGCAGGCCATATTCACTGCACCGCCGAAGAGCGATCATACTTTCAGGCCTTGATCCGGCTGGGCCTCGTTGATGCTTTTCGATTGTTTGAACAAACGCCTAAAAGCTGGTCATGGTGGGACTATCGACATTTGGCGTTTCGTAAAAATCAAGGGTTGCGAATTGACCATATTTTAATCAGCCCGGCCCTGCGTGATCGGGCCACGTCTTGCCTGATTGACAAAGCCCCCCGCAAGCTCGAACGCCCAAGTGACCATGCTCCAGT
>JBEIRS010000256.1:0-2529 GCA_040375795.1 Methylibium sp. | reverse complement strand
GGCCGTCCCGCCTTGTGTGGCCGCCATTTGCAACATCTGACGCATAGCCTCGGTTGTTTCAGGCGACAACACCCGACTACCTCGAGGGGAATCAGGATTTTTGAGAATGGACACCGGGGCGAGTTCCCCATTGTTGGCAAAAACTGTATAAGCCCGTGCCAATTGAAATAAAGAAACCGACAAACCATAGCCATAACTCATGGTCGCCTGCTCTATGGGGCGCCAAGTTTTAAACGGCCTCAAGCGTCCGGTCACAACTCCGGGAAACTGAAGTGGAGGCTTCTGCCCAAAACCAAGTGTGGTGAAGAACTCATGCATTTCGCGTGGGTGCATTTGCATCGCCATTTTGACGGTGCCCACATTGCTGGATTTTTGAATGACCTGCTCAACAGTCAAATCTCCGTAGGGGTGAGCATCACTGATGGTTGAGCCAGTGATATTGATACGGCCAGGTGCCGTGGCAATCACCGTGTCAGGCTTGACCCGGCCAGTTTCCAGAGCCAATGCAACCACGAAAGGTTTCATGGTAGAGCCAGGCTCAAAGGTGTCTGTCAGGGCCCGGTTGCGCAGCTGTGCGCCAGTCAGATTACGCCTGTCAGAGGGCGAGTAGCTGGGGTAATTGGCCAAGGCCAAAATTTCACCCGTCAATGAATCAAGAACCACCACGCTACCAGCGTGGGCTTTATGTTCCATGATGGCATCACGCAAACGCTGATAGGCGAAAAATTGAACTTTGGAATCAACCGAGAGAGTCAAATCCTGGCCCTCCATGGGGGCGATGGCCTCACCAATATCCTCAACCACCTGGCCCAGACGATCTTTAATCACCTGGCGCTTGCCATCATGTCCTGCCAGTTGGGACTGATAAGCCAACTCAATACCTTCTTGGCCCACATCTTCGACATTCGTAAAACCCAGCACATGACTGATCGCTTCACCTTCAGGATAGTGCCTTTTGTATTCACGTATCTGGTAGATGCCTTTGATCCCTAGAGCCAAAACTTTTTCAGCAAGCTCATCATTGACAGAGCGCCGCAGCCAGACAAAATTGGGGCTGTCATCCAATCGATTGGACAAATCAATGGGGGTCATGCCCAGCAGGCGAGCCAATTGCTGTCGCTGAGAGGAATTGGCTTCGATTTCTTTGGGAATGGCCCACAGCGAAGGAGCCGGAACACTCACGGCCAGGAGCACACCGTTTCGGTCGGTGATGCGCCCTCGACTGGCTTTTAGGGCCAGTGTTCGTACCAGGCGCTTTTCAGCCTGATTCAAATAAAAAGGGGCGGCGATGATCTGGATATATGCTGCTTTGGCGATCAAAATGACAAAGCTCAAGCCAATCAAAACAAGCAAAAATTGAGAGCGCCAGGTGGGCGTTTTGGATGCCAGCAGAGGGCTGATGGAATAATTCACACCGCGCACCATGCTGACATGGGAGTCTGCTCGGTTTGGTTTTTCGGGCTTGCCCACGATGGCACTCATGGGTGCCTCGATGGAACTGAAACTGCCAAAGGTACCTTCACATAATAAGTGATGGCGGGAGTGGCTGATCGCATCAGCAGCTTTTCACGCGCCGCTTTTTCGACCCGCGAAGGAGTGGCCTGGGATTGGCGCTCAGCGAGCAAGCGTTCAAATTCTATATCGAGTTGACGCTGCTGATTTTGAGACTTGTCCAGTTCATTGAAAAGCCGACGCGTTTCATAAGACACTTGCACCAAATAGATGCCGCTCACCACAAGGGCGAGCAATAACAAAACATTCAAACGGTTCATGCCCCTCCCCCATCCAACGCGAAAGGAGCATCCGTGCGCTCGGCCACACGCATCACAGCAGAACGCGCACGGCGATTGGCCTGAACCTCCGCAGGCTCTGGCTTGATGCGAGAGATCAACTTCAACCTCATCGATTGAGGGCTGGCAAAAGGTGCCCGCCGATCAAAGACGGTTTTGCTTTCACGTGCCATGAAAGTTTTGACAATACGATCTTCAAGTGAATGAAAACTGATCACCACCAAACGCCCGCCTGGAGCCAATACATGCAGCGCATGTTTTAAAACTGTTTGAAGCTCTTCCAGCTCGGCATTCACGAAAATTCGCAAGGCTTGAAAAGTACGAGTGGCTGGATCCTGGCTGGGTTCACGGGTTTTGACTGTGCGAGAGACCAATGCCGCCAGCTCAGTGGTGGTACGTACGGATTGCCCCTCGTTTCGACGCGCCACCAAAGCACGCGCAATTTGAGTGGCAAAGCGCTCTTCGCCGTATTCACGAATGACTTGAGCAATGTGTTTTTCATCTGCGCGGGCCAAGAATTCAGCCACTGTTTCACCGCGCTGATTGTCCATGCGCATATCAAGAGGGCCCTCAAAGCGAAAGCTGAAGCCTCGCTGGGGATCATCAATTTGGGGGGATGACACTCCAATATCCAGCAAAATTCCATCAACCTGAGCAATGCCCTCTTGATTCAAAACATCCAGAAGTTGACTAAACGCAGCATGCTGAATAGAAAAACGATCATCATCGATGGCATACT
>JBEIRS010000306.1:0-1869 GCA_040375795.1 Methylibium sp. | reverse complement strand
GTAAAAATCGAACACCCTGATGATCCAAACACTGGGGCTGTGGTGTAGAGTCAAGCCAGTCTGTCTTGACTTGGCTGCCCATGGGATATTCTGCCCCTTCATCAGAAATTATCGTAAAGCTCCGTCATCACTTTATTGAAAGCTGGATCACCGGCTTGCCTGACCTTATTCAGGTGTTTGATTCCGCCGCGCGCATATTGGCTTCTTATGTCGCAGAGCCCACCGTTTTGGCGCGTCGTCGTGCGGTCGCTGAGGCTCTGCAACAATTCTCCGGCGCTTGGCTGACGCACATGATGAGCGCGATCAGTGATGCTGGGGTAAAAAGCGCCTTCGATACTTCTGTGCAAACTGTCAGAGCCAATCTGCAGTCACCTCGCCACAGCCTGATTGAAAGTGAAGTGGTGGCCTCGCGCTTGGCGCTTGCAATCATGGAGGAATGTTCCTCAGAATTTACCGACCTTCGAGCGCGTGTGATTAGTTTAGAGCAAACCGAAGAAATCGATTCTCGCGATATTCTCCGGCCGAATGTGATCTCTCGGGTGATTGTCAATGCTTGGGTTTATGCGGGCTTTTCGATGGATCATTGGAGTACATTGCAGCCTGTGCTGCATCAAGAGTTTTCCAATTTTGCCATCGATCAATATCATGAGGTTAATCGTTATTTGCTGTCGCAGGGTGTTCGCCCTGAAATCCATCTTCGTCCGTTGATACGCCATACACTGAATCAAAGCGGTTATCAGGCTGCCGCTCTGGCAAAGACTGATTTGATGAGTGGCGAGCTTGCTTCAAGGCTCACCACTCTTGAGCCCATCTTGCCTATATCGCCCCCTCAATTTGAGACTGATCGAAAAAAAAATGTTGAATCAAGGCATCATTCGATCACTAAAGATGGCTTGCAACAGCAGGCTCAAACCATCAAAAACATCTCAGGGAGCGAAACTCAAAGGGGTACGATTGAAATTGTGGCGTGGCTTTTCCAGAGCATTTTGGCAGAAGATCGAATTCCCGCCATCGTTCGGGTTTGGTTTGCTCGCCTTCAAATGCCCGTTTTGCGGGTTGCGGTGAGTGAACCTGATTTTTTTGCGCTGGCCGATCACCCGGCGCGTCGCCTGATCAATCGCATGGGCGGCTCAGTGATGGGCTTTGAAACTGGTAACCCACCGCTTGGAGAAGCCTTAGAGAAGGAAATCAAGCGAATTGTGCAAGTGGTTGAGGCATACCCTGACACGGGCCGACGGGTATTTCAGACCGTGTTGGGGGAATTTGAGCGGTTCTTGGAAAACTTTTTCAAAAATGACAACGAGGCTGCGCGCAAGGGAGTCTCTCTGGCTCAGCAGGTTGAGCAGCGTGAAGCCTTGGCCATTCAATACACGATTGAGATTCGCAAGATGCTTAATGAGGTATCTATGCATGTGGGGGTGAGAGAATTTCTTTTTCATGTCTGGGCTGATGTACTTGCCACGTCAGAACTTAAATTTGGCGCAGAGAGTCAAGAAACCCAGCTTATCAAGCGTACAGCCAAGGATTTAATTTGGTCTTGCAGTACCAAGGTTTCTAAAGAAGAACGGGCAGAAGTGATTCGTCGTCTTCCAGGGCTGCTTAAAAATTTGCGTGACGGTATGCGTGAGGCAGGTATTTCTGAAGTCAAACAGGATGAGTATATTCAAAGCATTAACAACTCTTTAGCGATTGCTTTCACCAGTAAAGCTAACGCCATTCATCATAATCGACTCAAAAATTTGATAAGTAAGCTGGAAGCTTTGGAAGAAATGCTTCCTGATGCCGCTGATATGGATATTGATGAATCGATGGTTCTTGATTTATCAGCAGATGAAACCTCAGAGTTAGAATTGGTGACTGAGGGGGGAG
>JBEIRS010000339.1:0-1518 GCA_040375795.1 Methylibium sp. | reverse complement strand
TCATGAGGGTGGCTTATCAGCAAGCTGAAGGCCTGTCGACGCAGAAAAAACAAGATCGCTGAGGCTGATTCCTGCGTTCAATGCCCCAAATCCGACATGCTCGCAGATTAATGACAAAGATTGATTTTGGTTTGAGACGTCTCAATTTTCTTATTGACCACTGGAGTGAAGTAATTTTTTTTGCATCGCATCAAATCTGAAGCGAGTCAAATCAATATTGAATGCTCTTTTGATGCCATGACTTCCCTAAAAAGGGGTAAGGTGTCACACTGAAGTGTTGCCTGGGTCGTTTTGATGGCATCAAACCCGTTGGGGGCTTCAAAGCCCTTGTTTATTTTCTGGATGGTGACCCTGTCACCCAACCTGTTGACTGGCCAGCGTTGTCCGGCGTGCATTGTTCGAGGGCTGCGTTTTTTGGTGTTGTTGATTGAATCTGAGCGCCATGCCCCAGGGCAACTGCACGTCGAGCACTTGGCTTGAAGGAGTGATCATGCAAAAGACCATTTTGGAATCTATGTGGTATCCCTACTTGAAGTTGGCGCAGCGAAACTTCGAATTGATGCGCATGTTGTCGCTTTCCCCAGAAATCAAACCACCGACCCCGGAGGAATCTGAAAACCCTTTTCTGGCTTTACATTCGCAATGGGGTCAATGGACTCAGCTGCCTGAACTTCTGCACATGACACGTGCTTCTGCGAAAAATTACATTGAATTTTTACTTGAGCTTGGACAAAGTGGAGGGACCGTTTCCAACCCTGTTCCGCAGAGTTTTATCCGGTCTCAAGATGCGCTGGTTCAAATAGGCCAGTCCGTTGTGGAAACTTTAGTGACCACCCCACGAAAGGCTGAGAAGTCAGAAAAATCTGACAAGAAGAAGGTCAATACTGAGACTCAAAGAGAACTTCAAGAAGCGTGATCCCCCTCAAGGGGGAGGGGCTGGATATGTTGCCAAAAAGCAACGCGGCCCCGTCATGGCGTGAACTGGCCCTGAAAAAACCATGCTCAAAAAGCATGGTATTTTGATTCTCCTTTTCTGGAGATCAATTTATGTCTGAATTTTGGCTTTGGGCCTTTTTTTGCCAAATTTTTTTCTTGACCAGCTTGGTTTTTTTTCTTTTCAGACGACTGCCATCACCAAGTCTCTTTGAAATCCGGCTCCATGCACTGCGCGAGGAAATACGAATCGATACCGATCGCCTGGAAGGTAAATTACGCGTGGAGGTTCAAGAGGCGGCACGTCTCAATCGGCAAGAACTTTTAGGTGCTTTGGCGCATTTTCAACAAACACTTTTGGCTCAAAGCAGTGATGTGGCCCGCACTCAAAATGAACAAATTGATTCATTTCGGACCCAATTAAGCACCTTTCAACAAATACTCAGCCAGTCACTTCAAGATGTGGGAGTCACCTTGGCTGAGCAAGGGCTGTCTCTTCGAGGAGCCCTTGATCATGCGCTGAAGAGTCATGCCGAATCAGCGTCCACAGATCAGCAACGTGTCGCCCAGTCCTTGAACCAAAGG
>JBEIRS010000170.1:0-3881 GCA_040375795.1 Methylibium sp. | reverse complement strand
GGTTCTCCAGTTTTAGGGTTTCGGCCTGGGCGGGCGACTTTGTGACGAATAGAGAAACTGCCAAAGCCAGAGAGCTTGACACCCTCTCCTTTGATGAGACTGGTCTCAATTCGATGAAAAAAAGCATCCACCATTTCTTTGGCTTCACGTTTATTTAAGCCAAGACGCTCAAACAAAAGGTCGGTCAGCTCGGCTTTGGTCAGTGTGCGACCTTCCATTGTGGGCAAAAGTACAAGGGCATTTCGGGATGGGGGTATCAAGATCTCGGCGTTTTTAGTTTGATCTGTTGAATGGTTCATGATCATCCTCTTAAAAAACCCCCTTGTTGGGCGAACAAGTCGATGATACGCTCTATCGCTGCATCAATTCGATCCTCGGTGAGTGGCTGGGTTTCATCATGAAGTTCAATACGGACGGCCAGGTTGCGATGAAAAGAGGCCTCCTGGTGCTCTGGTTTATAAAGATCAAATAAGACAGCTGAACGCACCAAGGGGTGTCCCGAGCGAACCATGCCGATCACTTGATCATGAGTGATTTCCTGAGGCATGACGACAGCCAAATCACGCCAAACAGATTGCTGCCTTGGGAGACCTGTGAAGACAGGGATCGGATGATCAAGAATGAAATCCAATGAAATTTCAAACAGAACAGGTGCCGATGGCAGTTCGTAAAGTTGCCGCCAGCGAGGATGCAATTCGCCTAAAAATCCGACTTTTTGATTTTCAAGCAGGATCGAGGCACTGCGGCCGGGGTGTAAAGCCGGGTGCTTGGCCGCTTCAAAACGAATATTTTTAGGGATCAAAAGGGCTTCAAGGTGGCCCTTGATGTCAAAAAAATCAACGATACGCTCTCGGCCAGACCATTGAGTAGGAACAATTGGGCCAAACGCCAGGCCCCCGAGATTCAGAGGCTGACGTACACCCTTGACTTGAAGTGGGCCCTCAGGGGCGGTATAGTCACGTTCAAAAACCCGACCAATTTCAAAAACCCGCACTCGTGAAGTGCGTCGAGCTAAATTGTGGCGTAAAACATTGATCAAACCGCCCATCAAACTTGAGCGCATGACAGCCAAAGGAGCAGAGATTGGATTGAGCAATTTGATCGGATGAGGGTTTCCTGCCAGATTATTTTCCCAGCTTTCTTCAACAAAACTGAAATTGATGGTTTCAAAATAATCAAGGGCAGCCATGGCATGGCGTACCCAAGACGCTGTGCGCCGATGTTCTGGGCGAGCCCTGGCGAGCACTGGAGCCAAGGGAGGGGTTGATGGCAATTGCTCAAAGCCCAGAACACGAATGACTTCTTCAATGAGGTCTTCTTCAATTTGAAGGTCAAAGCGCCAACTGGGAGGGAAAACGATGAAAACACCGTCAGCTTCTTCAAAGCTCAGGCCCAGACCTTGAAGAACCTCGCGACACTGGGCCTGAGTGATTGGCATACCAATGACCTTGGCTGCTCGTGCCACACGCAAAGAAACTGGTTTTTTAGGGTCAGATGGTACGTTTTGATCGCTGATCGGCCCCATTTGGCCACCACAAATTTCAAGTACCAGCTGAGAAATCCGCTCGATACATGCCAAAGTTTGTTCAGGGTCAACACCACGTTCGTAGCGGTACCCGGCATCGGTACTGACATTGAATCGCCGAGAGCGCCCAGACACCGCCTGTGGCCACCAGAAGGCAGCCTCAATATAGATGTTTTTTGTATGCTCAGAAACGGCGGTGGCATCTCCACCCATGATGCCTGCCAGGGATAGAGGGCCTTGAGCATCAGCAATAAGCCCTATGCTTGGATCCAGATCAATGTTTTGTCCATTCAAGAGCTTGAGCTTCTCTCCAGCGCGCGCCCAACGGATGGCTAAGCCACCCTCCATGGCGTCCAGGTCAAAAATATGTGAGGGTTGGCCCCATTCGAACATCACATAATTCGAAATGTCGACCAAAGGTGATATAGAGCGCTGCCCACAACGAGCCAGCCGATCAATCATCCATGCAGGGGGGCGGGCGTTTGGGTTGACACCCCGAACAATGCGTCCAGAAAACCGCCCACAAAGATCAGGAGCCTCGATGGAAACAGGGAGGGCGTGATCAAGGGCAGCCTCGACCCGAGGCCGCTTTGCGACGTGGAGGGGGGCACCGGTAAGGGCTGACACTTCACGAGCCACACCGTACACACTCAGTACATGGCCTAAGTTGGGGGTGAGCTTGAGGGTGAATAAAGTGTCGTCAAGTTGAAGATATTCACGGATATTGACGCCAACGGGTGCCGCCGGGTCGAGCTCAAGCAGGCCATCGCCATCCAAGCTGGGCAAATGCAGCTCGGCTGCGGAGCACAACATGCCGTGACTATTCACCCCACGCAACTGATTGAGCTTGATTTTAAAAGGCTCGGTGGTTTGGGCACCACCCTCTTTGCTTGGAGTGGGAGGCAATTCAGCCCCCACCAAGGCACAGGGTACCTTGAGACCCTCGCGCACATTGGCTGCACCACAAACAATCTGAAGCGCTTGCTCGGTGCCCGTATGAACAAGGCAAACGCGCAATTTATTTGCATTGGGATGGGGTTCGACACTCAACACTTCAGCCACCACCACGCCACTGAAAGGGGGCGCGACAGGCCGAAGCTCGTCGACCTCCATACCAGACATGGTGAGTAACTCAGCCAACTCGGTGGTGCTCAGTGGTGGATTACAAAATTCGCGTAACCAGGATTCAGGAAATTGCATCGTGAGATCTCACTTGAACTGCGCCAGAAAACGCAGGTCTCCTTCAAAAAAAAGCCGCAGGTCATTGACCCCATAACGAAGCATGGTCAGCCGATCAGGGCCGATACCAAAGGCAAAGCCGATATACCGCTCTGGGTCAAGGCCAAAATGACGTACCACATTCGGGTGTACTTGGCCTGAGCCTGCCACCTCAAGCCAGCGCCCTTGGAGGGGGCCAGAAGGAAAAGCAATATCAACTTCGGCAGAAGGTTCGGTAAATGGAAAAAACGACGGTCGAAAGCGAAGTTTCAGGTGTTCATTGTCAAAAAATAACTTGAAGAACTGGGTGAAAATAAGCTTTAAGTCTTTGAAACTCACGTTTTCACCTATCCAGAGGCCCTCGCACTGATGAAACATGGGTGAATGTGTGGCATCGCTGTCAACCCGGTAGGTTCGGCCCGGAGCAATCACCCGAATCTCTGGCATGGTGTGCCCTTGTGCGAGGAGATGGGCGTATTTTTTCGCATGAGCTTGCGCGTAGCGCACCTGCATTGGGGAGGTATGGGGGCGCAGATTCAACCATCGATCCTGATCGTCTTTCAAGTCCACATAAAAAGTGTCTTGCATGGAGCGGGCAGGGTGATTTTCAGGGTTGTTCAATGCCGTGAAGCTGTACCAGTCCGTCTCAATTTCCGGCCCATCAGCGACATCAAAACCGATGGATCCAAAAATAGCCTCAATGCGCTCCATCGAGCGTGAAACTGGATGAATGGCCCCTGTGCCAGGGCCGCGCCCAGGCAAAGTGACATCCAGGGCTTCCGCCGCCAACTGAGCCTGCATTTCTCTTTCAGCAAGAGCTTCACGACAAGACTGTAAAGCAGCTTCAATTTTTTGCTTGGCCGCGTTGATCAAACTCCCTTGTTTTTTCTTTTCATCGGGCGGGAGCGTGGCCAGAGCTTTGAGAAGATCGGTCAGCCTGCCTGATTTTCCCAAGTAGTGAGCCTTGGCATTTTCGAGATCGGCAGGCCAGGTGGCCTGAGAAAAATCAGATTCAGCCTGTTGAACCAGTTGGTCGAGATCGATCATGGGGCATGTAAAATAAAAAAGGCCGATTTTCGCGTCGGCCTTGAAAGACTTGAATCAAAAAAAATCAGACAAATCAAAAACCCCCTGCTGC
>JBEIRS010000034.1:0-9367 GCA_040375795.1 Methylibium sp. | reverse complement strand
GCCATCTTCCATCGGTGATTGGTAGGGGCCCATTTCATTCACGCCGCGATCGAGCAAGATCTTGCGGCCGGCATCCATGCGCAGCGCGATCTCATCGTCCTCGGCGCAGGTTTCCCAGTAAGCAGCTTGTTGGGCTTTGACAAAGTCTTGTTCAAACGCTGCAATTTCTTCAGGGTAAAAAAACTCTACCACATTGAGGGTTTTTTGTGGGCCCTGGGGGTGCAAAGTAGAAACAACCAAAACATGAGGGTACCATTCGACCATGATATTCGGATAGTACGTTAGCCAAATAGCACCTTGAGGGGGCACTTGGCCTTGATTAAATTCCAAAATGGCTTGATGCCAATGTTGGTACGTCGGGGAGCCTGCCTTGCGAAGCCCCTTGTGGACGCCAACGGTTTGCACAGAATAATGATCACCAAACTCCCATGTGAGATCATCACAGCTGACAAACTGGCCAAGGCCAGGGTGAAAAGGCGCCACATGATAGTCTTCGAGGTAAACCTCAATGAAAGTTTTCCAGTTGTAGTTGCATTCATGCAGCTCTACTTTGTCAAGAACAAAACCCTCAAAGTTCAATTCAGGCCGAGGGCTCAGGGCGTTCAAGCGGCTTGCGACATCACAGCCATTGCGCTCAAAAATCATGCCATTCCAAATTTGAATGGGGTCATTGCGCAAATGCAGGCAAGGGTCGTGATCAAAGTGAGGGGCTCCGATCAGTTCGCCGTGTAAGTGATAGGTCCAGCGATGGAGAGGGCAAACAATATGCTTCTTGGTGTTGCCACGCCCGCGCAACATAATGGCCTGACGATGACGACAGACATTGGAAACGAGTTCGATACCCTGTGGAGTACGGATCAAGGCGCGTCCATCTTTTTCTTGTGCCAAGGCGTGGTAGTCTCCGACCTCTGGCACCGACAGGGCGTGGCCAAGGTAGCGTGGAGCGTGTTGGAAGATCAGCTCCATTTCGCGCTGAAACACCTCCGTGCTAAAGTAACTTTCTACTGAAAGTTGGGCGCGAACTTGCTCCCAACGGTCGAGGCTGATGTCCAGATTGATCAGGGCAGACATGATCCCCAGGGTCTCCAAAAACCGATGTCATCCAATTTAAAGCGACCGCAAACGCAGCGGTCGAGCCATCAACCCCAGGCCGATATGGTGGCTTGAATGGGGTGAGCGATATTGTAATCGCCTGAATAAAACCCCTTCAGCTTTTTCAGGGCCCACGATGAATAGGTCAGAAATGCGCTGAAAAAAGGCGCTGGTAGGCATGTGGAACCTGGCTTGAGGTCTATGGTTGGCTCAATCAGGCCATTGAAATGGCATCCAGCAGTTCTGACTCAATTTGCAGTTGAAGCCTGCTTTCCTGAAGGGCAGGGCCATCAATCAGGAAAGTGTCTTCAACCCGTTCCCCCAGGGTCGTGATTTTGGCCAGTTGAAGATTGATATGGTACTTGGCCAGGATACGCGCTACAGCATAGAGAAGGCCCGATCGGTCACTGGCTGAGATCGTGAGAACCCAGTGTTGCGCGTGATCATCGGGTGTGAGTTGAACCCGTGGCGTGACAGGAAAAAACCGAACCCGGCGTGAAACCCGGCTGCGGCGGGGTTCTGGCAGGGTGTTTGCTTGCAAAAGGGCCAGGGCCAATTGATTTTCAACCAGAGAAATCAAGTCACGGTGATGTTGTTCGAGGTTTGGGCTGACAACCTCGAAGGTGTCCAGGGCATAAGCCGTTTGGGTGGTGTGAATTTTGGCATCTAGGATATCAAAGCCTGCGTTGTCAAAGTAGCCACAGATCTGTGCAAAAAGATCGGCCCGGTCGGGCGCATAAACCAGAACCTGCAGGCTTTCTCCAAGAGAAGACATGCGGGCAGTGACCAAGGGTTTGCGGCGGTGCAAGTGGTGGGCCAAGGAGCGCGCATGCCAAGCGATGTCATTGGCATCATGGCGGGCAAAGTACCGAAGATCAAGTGTTTTCCATAAAGGCTGCTCAATTCCTGAAGGAAAAGACAGCAAATTCAAGGCATGGCGTGCTTCAATTTTACGAGCCTCTATTTCAGCCGCCACATTGGGTTTGGCGCCGCCCAAGGCTCGCAGTGTGAGGCGATACAAGTCTTCGAGCAACTTTCCTTTCCAGGCATTCCAGACTTTTGGGCTGGTCCCTCGAATGTCAGCCACAGTCAAAAGATACAACCCTGTAAGGCGGCGCCCGGTTTTCATGATGCTGGCACAGCGATCAATCACGAAGGGGTCGGAAAGATCTTCTTTTTGGGCAATATGCGACAAAGTGAGATGTTGTGCGACCAAAAATTCAATCAATTCGGCATCTTTAGCGTCAATCTGGAAGTCACGACAAAATCGACGCACCTCCCGTGCACCCAAAATCGAGTGATCACCCCCACGACCTTTTGCCACATCATGAAAAAGAGCGGCAAGGTACAAAATATAAGGCTGATCCCACTGTGCGGCCAGCTGTGAACAAAACGGGTATTCATGGGCATGTTCTGGAATAAAAAAACGTCGTATATTCCGCACCACCATAAGAATATGTTGATCCACTGTATAAGCATGAAACAAATCATGCTGCATTTGCCCCACGATGCGTCGAAATACCCATAGAGTGCGGCCAAGAACCGAGGTTGCATTCATCATTCGCAGCGCATGGGTTTGGCCTTGCGAGGCCCGCAAAATACGCATGAAAGTGGCCCGATTGACGGCGTCCTTGCGAAAATTCGCGTTCATCAGGTTGCGGGCGTTGTACAGTGCACGAAGCGTGCGCGCAGACAATCCGCTCAAGCCAGATTGGCTTTGGTACACCGCAAATGTGTTCAAGATCGCATGGGGGTTTCGGTGATACAGGTCATCGCTGGCTACTTCGAGCATGCCGCCACGGTCAAGGAAATCTTCGGTGATCCAGCGTTGCGGGGCGTCTTCCAGGCCATTGATGCGTTCCTCCATGTTCAGCATCAAAATTTGATTCAGTTGAGATACCGCCTTGGCGGCCCAATAGTAGCGTCGCATCAATTTTTCAGAGGCTCTTTGGTCCCGGCCACCTTGGTAACCAAAGGTGTGTGCCACCGCCGTTTGGAGGTCAAAAACCAATCGATCCTCGCGTCGCTGAGCCACACAATGCAGCCTGGCCCGGATCAGCTTGAGCAAGCCCTCGTTGCGTTTCAGTTGCCGTGCTTCAAAAGGGGTGATCAAGCCGTTGGTTGAGAGCTCTCGCCAAGTTTTTCCAAAGCCTGCGGCCCGTGCAACCCACATCACAACCTGAAGATCCCGCAACCCTCCCGGGCTTTCCTTGCAATGAGGCTCAAGGGCATAGGGCGTATCTTCAAATTTTTGATGTCGCTGGAGCATCTCCAGGGTCTTGGCACGCAAAAAAGCGCGGGGGTTCATGGCGTGGTCGTAAGCCAAGCGAAAGGTTTTAAATAAGCGTTGTGACCCGCACAGCCATCGTGATTCAAGCAGGGACGTTTGAATACTGACATCGCGCTGCCCTTCTTCAAGGCACTCTGTCACGCTGCGCACACTGGAGCCAATGTCGATGCCACTGTCCCAGCAGGCCGTGATAAACCTTTCAATCGATTGTGCAAGCTCAGGAGATTGCCCCGGAGTGCCCACAGGGGCATCCAAAAGCACTAAGACATCAACGTCTGAGAAGGGAAACAGTTCACCACGCCCAAACCCTCCAACGGCAAGCAGCGTCACTTCATCAGTGACCTTGGAGACACCGGATTGCTGCCAGAGCTGAACCAATGTTTGATCAATCAAGTGGCTTAGATCGCGGGTCAGGCGTCGAGCCATGGTTGCTGTGGGCTTGCTTGCCAAAAAGTTTGCAAGCAAGCTGGATTTGGTTTCGCGCAGAATTTGCCGAACTGAAAAAGCGGCAGTGAGGCCTGAGCTTTGGCTCGGGGTGTTTTTTTCTGGAGGCGCTGGGTCGGCCATGACTGGCTTGTCAAGAACCCATCACAAAAGCAGGAGGAGATGGGCTGCCTTTGGATAAAGTCAGTACGTCATAGCCGGTTTCAGTGACAGCCACCGTGTGCTCCCACTGGGCTGACAGGGAGCGGTCAGAGGTCACAATCGTCCATCCATCAGCCAACTCGCTGATGTCGCGCTTGCCCAGGTTGATCATGGGTTCAATCGTAAAAACCATGCCAGGCACCATTTCTTCCAAAGTACCTGGGCGACCATAATGAAGAATTTGCGGTTCTTCATGAAATGTGGTGCCAATGCCGTGCCCACAAAATTCCCGAACCACTGAAAAGCCTGCATTTTCTGAAAAAGTCTGGATGGCATGGCCGATATCACCGAGACGGGCCCCAGGTCGTACTTTCAAAATACCTTGCCACATGGCTTCATAAGTGAGCTGACACAAGCGCTTGGCAGCAATCGAGGTCTTGCCTACCAAGAACATTCGGCTCGTATCACCATGCCAGCCGTCTTTGATGACCGTGACATCAATATTGATAATGTCCCCGTTTTTCAAAGCTTTATCATTGGGTACGCCATGGCACACCTGATGATTCACCGAGGTGCAAATAGACTTTGGATAAGGATGGTGGCCATTGGGTGCGTAATTCAGGGGTGCAGGAATGGCCTGTTGCACATTCACAATGTAATCATGTGCCAATTGGTCAAGTTGGTTGGTTGTGATCCCGGCAACAACATGGGGGGTCAGCATGTCCAGCACTTCGGAGGCCAGTCGGCCTGCAATGCGCATCGCAGCGATGTCAGAATCAGATTTGATGGTGATGGTCATGGGCTGAATTATCCTAAAAATCTCTGACCTTGCGGGTCGAGGTGGTTGATCAACATTGTCAACAAGGTGCCGGCAGGGCGTCAAGGCAAGGGGCTTTGGCCACTCCATGCAAGAGGCTCATCTGGCCTGATGTGGGCCCTTCGCTTTCAAGAGTGTGCCTGGCCGATTAAAATTCAGGCTTCCCCTATTTTGCCCGCGACGGTCCTCCGTTGCCTCTTGCCATGCATGTGCTCCATTTCGAGGGCGGAAACGCTCTGTCTGCTTTTCGTTCCCAAGCCTTGCTTCAACTGATTCAGGCTAAAGTGCCTCGTGTCACCGGGGTGTATGCACAGTTTGTGCATTGGGTTGCCTCGAATGAATTGTTGTCTGCTGCCACCCAAAATAAGCTGTTAGACCTGCTCCGCTATGGCGACCCTTATCCAGGCCATCATCAAACCGATGGCTTGGTGGTGGTCATGCCGCGCCTGGGCACGGTGTCTCCTTGGGCCAGCAAGGCGACTGATATTGCACACAATTGTGGCGTGCTCATTCGTCGAATAGAGCGGGTCATCGAGTACCGTTTTTCTCTTAAAAGTGGTCTGCTGGGTGGCGTCAAGGCCCTTACCCCCGATGAGCTTCAAACGATTGCCTCGATGCTCCATGATCGGATGACCGAAAGCATCACCTTTGATCGCGCCACAGCAGCCCAGATCTTCAATGAACGACAGCCCGTTCCAGGGCAAACCGTCAATGTGATGCACCAAGGGCGACAGGCTTTGGTGCAGGCCAACCTTGAATTTGGTTTGGCGCTGAGCGATGACGAAATTGACTACCTTTTAGATGCCTTCACAGAACGTCAACGTAATCCAAGCGACGTTGAGCTGATGATGTTTGCCCAAGCCAATAGCGAGCACTGCCGCCACAAAATTTTCAATGCCCAATTCACAATTGATGGCGAGCTTCAAACCCACTCCATGTTCGGAATGATTCGCCACACCGAGGCAGTCGCTCCGCAGCATACAGTCCTTGCTTACAGTGACAATGCGTCAGTGATGGAGGGCGGCATGATAGAAATTTGGTCAGCCCCTTCAGCCCCGGATGGACCCAGCGTTTATCAAGCCCGGGAAGGTCTCGCTCATGTCTTGATGAAGGTCGAAACGCATAACCATCCAACTGCAATTTCGCCTTTTCCTGGGGCATCCACAGGGGCTGGCGGCGAAATTCGCGATGAAGGGGCTACCGGTCGTGGCTCAAAGCCCAAGGCGGGCCTGACTGGCTTTAGCGTATCTCATCTGTATTTGCCAGGCATGCAATCGCCTTGGGAGCAACCGGATCAACCGGCTTATGGTAAGCCTGATCATATTGCCAGTGCATTACAAATCATGATCGAGGCCCCTTTGGGCAGTGCGGCGTTCAATAATGAATTCGGTCGCCCCAATCTTGGGGGTTACTTTCGCGTCTACGAGCAAACGGTTGGCGAGGGCGAGCAGGCCTTGCGTCGTGGCTATCACAAGCCCATCATGATTGCTGGCGGTGTCGGCTTGATTCTGGCCAGCCAAACGCATAAAAAAACCTTTGCTGCAGGCACCCTGCTGGTTCAATTGGGGGGCCCTGGAATGCGTATTGGCATGGGTGGAGGGGCGGCCAGCTCAATGGCTGCAGGGGTTAATGCAGCCGATCTTGATTTTGATTCTGTTCAACGGGGTAATCCAGAAATGGAGCGCCGTGCCCAGGAAGTGATCAATCATTGTTGGGCACTGGCCGACGCCAACCCTATTTTGGCCATCCATGATGTGGGTGCCGGTGGCTTGTCGAATGCCTTCCCTGAATTGGTCAGTGGTGCCGGTCGAGGGGCCCGCTTTGATCTGCGCAAAATCCCCCTGGAAGAAACAGGGCTTTCCCCCAAAGAAATTTGGTGCAACGAAAGTCAGGAGCGTTATGTCTTGGCTTTATCCCCAGACACCCTACCGACTTTTCGGGCATTTTGTGAGCGTGAGCGTTGTCCTTTTGCGGTCATCGGCGTAGCCACCCAAGAAACGATTTTGGTTCTGGAAGATGGCCCTGGTGGTTCTGTATCGATTCACATGCCGATGGATGTTTTACTTGGCAAACCACCCAAAATGCACCGCCATGTCAACCGCGTGGATCGACGCTTTGCCGCCCTGAATTTTGAAGGGGCAGAACTGAGCCGCTTGGCCATGGATGTGCTTCGTCATCCGACCGTTGCCAGCAAACGATTTTTAATCACAATTGGTGACCGAACTGTCGGTGGTCTCAGTCATCGTGACCCCATGGTGGGTCCTTGGCAAGTGCCTGTCGCAGATTGTGCAGTGACCTTGGCCGATTTCAAAGGCGTCCGGGGCGAAGCCATGAGCATGGGTGAGCGCAGCCCCCTTGCCGCCTTCAATGCCCCGGCATCCGGTCGTATGGCAGTCGGTGAGGCCATTACCAACCTTCTGGCAGCCCCGATGGAGTTGAGTCGTGTCAAGCTAAGCTGCAACTGGATGGCTGCTTGCGGTGAGCCAGGCGAAGACGCTGCCCTGTATGACACCGTCAAAGCGGTGGCCCTGGAATTATGTCCGGCTTTAGGGATTGGTATCCCGGTAGGCAAAGACAGTCTGTCCATGCGAACCCGCTGGCAAGATCAAGGGCAGGCACGGCAAGTCATTGCTCCAGTATCTCTGGTTGTCTCGGCATTTGCCAGTTTGGATGATGTGACCAAAACATTAACTCCCCAATTACAGCGTCATCTCCCTGACGATACGGCCTCTCTTTCAGACACCACACTGATTCTCATAGATTTGGGTCAGGGCCAACATCGCATGGGTGGCTACATACGGGCCCAGGTGCTTAATCAATTCGGTGATCAAGTTCCCGACCTCAACAGCCCTGCTTTGATCCTGTCGTTGGTTTCAGCAATCAATTCTTTACGTCAAAGAGGGCTTCTTCTTGCCTATCACGACCGTGCTGATGGCGGATTATGGGCTGCTGTTTGTGAAATGGCATTTGCAGCTCATTTGGGTGTCAGTCTCAACATGGACATGCTGATCATCGAGGGTGATGGCATCACCGACAGCCGAATGGATCACGGGGACTCCAAAAACTGGGCTCAACAAGTCTCGGCTCGCCGCGAGGAACTCACCTTGAAAGCCCTTTTCAATGAAGAGCTCGGTGTGCTGATCCAGGTGCCTACCTCCAGCCGTAACGAGGTCATGCAAACCTTGCGCTCTTTTGACCTCAGCAAATACAGCCATTTCATTGGCAAAACCAATGATCGCCAGATCATTGAAATCTGGCGTGACACCAAGCCTATTTTCACGGCGCCGCTACAGCTTTTGCACCAAGCCTGGGATGAGGTGAGTTGGCGCGTTGCCCGCTTGCGGGACCATCCAGCGTGTGCTGATGCAGAGCATGAAGCCGTGGGCCAACCCGATGACCCGGGGCTCCATTGGCATGTGTCTGACTCTCTTGTCCAGGCATGGCTCAATCCCGTCGCCCCCGCATTGAAGCTCACTCGGCCCCGAGTGGCCATTTTGCGAGAGCAGGGGGTGAACAGTCAATTGGAAATGAGTTATGCCATGGCTCAAGTTGGCTTTGAGAGCGTGGATGTCCACATGACTGACCTCCAAAGTGGTCGGGTATCACTCCATTCATTTCAAGGCCTTGTGGCTTGCGGTGGGTTCAGTTATGGTGACACCCTGGGTGCTGGTGAGGGTTGGGCCCGATCGATTCTTTTTAATCCAATGCTTTCTGAGGCCTTTGCGAGTTTTTTTCAAATGCCTGACCGTTTTGTCTTGGGTGTTTGCAATGGCTGCCAAATGCTTGCAGCACTCAGTTCGATCATTCCAGGTACAGACGCATGGCCACGCTTCACGCGCAACAAAAGTGAACAATTCGAGGCCCGGCTTAGCATGGTTGAAATTTTAGAAAGCCCCTCGCTCTTTTTTACTCATATGGCCGGCAGTCGCCTTCCTATTGTGGTTTCGCACGGCGAGGGCTACGCTGATTTTTCCCAGCGTGGTGACTTTCAGTCAGTCCATTGTGCCATGCGCTTTGTAGATCATCATGGTCGAGTCACGGAAACCTATCCTTTCAATCCGAATGGTAGCCCGGAGGGCCTGACCGCAGTCACCACACCTGATGGCCGCATCACGGCACTCATGCCCCATCCAGAGCGAGTTTTTCGCAGCATTCAAATGAGCTGGGCCCCTGCATCCCCCCGTGAAAACAGCCCCTGGTTACAAATGTTTCGCAATGCTTACCGTTGGGCTCAACACTAAGGATGGTCTGCATCACTCCCGCGACAGCGAGAGTGGAATCGCGAATATTCACATGCTGAAAGCGGCGCTGAATTTGCTGCCGTTTTCCTGCTTTTTGAGTTTTCTGGGCTGATTTTTTATTTTTTACGTGCAATCACTTCATAAAGGTCGAGTATGACGGGAGTGCCATCTTCAAGTTTTCCTTGTGGCGAAATTCGATTGATTTGAATAATTTCATAATTTTTATTAAAAACAGACCTTAATTCATTTTCAGTATAAATGGCTTTATCTTCTTGATTTGCCAATGGATGGTTGGGGCCGAAAAATGTTGCAACGATGGTTCCATTTTTAGATAGCGTAGGT
>JBEIRS010000114.1:0-5243 GCA_040375795.1 Methylibium sp. | reverse complement strand
GCCGATTGTGATAGCCAAAAAGGCCCGGTCTGTCCTGGGAAGCGGCCAGGTTTTGCGCGTCTTCTCAACCGACCCCGGTTCTGAGCGAGATTTTCAGGCTTTTGCACGCCAAACTGGCCATGAGCTTATCAGCCAAAACACCCAAGGCCAGACCTTTGTTCACTTGCTGCGCAGGCGCTGAAAATCCGGCAAGCCCCACGGCCCTCAACAAATTGATCAATATGTATGCTGCTTAGATGGATTGTGCAGGTGGCTTTTACATCAAGCTGGGCTGAACCTTTGTTGGTTTGACCAGTTTTTAAGTTCAATTCGGTTGACCAGTCTCCTAGCAAATCCATGACTGCTTGAATTTTTGCTGTGCTTAAAACAATGCGGGCCCCAAAAATATCATTCAAGTACCGCACTAAGACAGGAAGAAGGCAATGGAAATCAGCATAAAAACCCTGCTCCCTGATGCTGCGTCAGCTTGATTCTGCGCGACAATCAGGCTTTGGCCAGTCGTGCTTCAACCACTGCCGTGGGTAGATCAGCTTCATAAGTCTGCATCAGCACCGAGAGCGCCCTGAGCAGGCCGCGCAGCGGCGCGCCTCTGGCCTAAAAAATCACAAGGATGACGCCCGATGCTGCTGATGATCGATAACTACGACAGTTTCACTTACAACCTCGTGCAATATTTTGCCGAACTGGGTGAAAATGTGAAGGTGTTCCGCAATGATAAAATCACCCTGGAAGGCATCACCAATTTACGCCCTGATCGGCTTGTGCTGTCGCCCGGGCCCTGCTCTCCTGCAGAAGCGGGTGTTTGTATCCGTGCCATTCAGCACTTCACTGGCAAGTTGCCAATTTTGGGGGTCTGCTTGGGGCATCAGGCAATAGGGGCTTCATTTGGGGGCCACATTATTCGGGCCCAGCGCCAAATGCACGGGAAAGTCAGCCGCATCAGCACAGATCAAGCGGGCATTTTTACCCGCTTGCCAGCCCACTTTGATGTCATTCGCTACCATTCTTTGGCGATTGATCGCAGCACATTCCCCCCCGAATTGCTCATCACAGCCACGTCCGAAGACGGCGAAATCATGGGGGTTCGCCATCGTGAGCTGGCCGGTACCGCCACCCCGATGGAGGGGGTACAGTTTCACCCCGAGTCCATTTTGACCGAACACGGCCACGCCATGCTCAGAAACTTCCTCGAACTCAAACCCTGAGTCAGCCGGCCTCAAAGCAGTGCTGCCAGGCTGCCGCTTTTTTTATTCTTTTGCTACTTCCACGCAACGACCGTCGGCATGATCCATGAGTTCTCTCGTCACTGATATTCAAGCCTTGACATGGGCGATCGAAAAAAAAGAAATCCCTCACAACAACATGCTGGCGCTCATGCGTCGCATCATGGGCGGAGAAATGTCTCAACCCATGATGGCTGCCTTGCTCGTTGCCCTGCGCAGCAAGCAAGAAACCATTGGTGAAATCACGGCGGCAGCTCAAGTGATGCGAGAGTTTTCCAACCAGGTACCGATCGCAGATACTGCGCATCTTGTGGATATTGTAGGCACAGGGGGTGACAGCTCGCATACGTTCAATATTTCTACTTGCAGCATGTTTGTGGCGGCTGCGGCAGGGGCAAAAGTCAGCAAACATGGTAACCGCAGCGTCTCCAGCAAATCAGGCAGTGCCGATGTTCTGGAAGCGATGGGGGTTCATTTGCATCTCACTGCCAACCAAATTGGCGCTTGCATTGCTCAGACGGGAATTGGCTTCATGTTTGCGCCCAACCATCACCCTGCCATGAAAAATGTGGCACCTGTGCGCAAAGCACTCGGGGTGCGCACGATCTTCAACATTCTCGGCCCCTTGACCAACCCGGCCTCGGCACCTCATATTTTGATGGGGGTTTTCAATCCTGACATGGTGAGTATTCAAGCGCAAGTTTTACAGCGGCTGGGAGCGAAACGCGCCATCGTTGTTCATGGGCTGGATGGTCTTGATGAAATCACCCTGGGGGCCCCCACTCTCGTGGCTGAGCTTCAAAATCATCGCATCCATCACTATGAATTACACCCCGAAGATTTTGGCTTTGAGCGCACTCCCCTTTCAGCCCTGCGCGTTGACACCCCGGAGCAGTCTCGGGCCAAAGTTCAGTCGGTATTAAATAATGAACCCGGCCCTGCCCGTGACATCGTTGCACTCAATGCAGGGGTGGCCCTCTATGCCGCCGGGGTGGTTGAATCCGCCAAGCATGGAGTGGCCCAAGCCATCCAAGCGATTGAATCTGGCCAAGCCCGGCAAACTGCCCAATCCTTCATCACCTACACCCAAACTCTGGCCCAGGAGCCATCATGATCGACATTCTTCGCCGCATCATTGAGGTCAAACACGAAGAGCTGGCTGCCGCCCGCCAAAAGCGAGGTTTGGCTTCTTTGCGCCGTGACGCCGAATCCCTGGGCGGCCAGCGAGATTTTTTGGGCGCATTACACGCCCGGGTTCAATCAGGGAGCGTGGCTGTCATTGCCGAAATCAAAAAAGCCAGCCCGAGCAAAGGGGTGTTGCGCGAACATTTTTCGCCCAGCGAAATTGCGCAATCTTATGAACATTACGGGGCAACCTGCTTGAGTGTTCTCACCGATGAGCGTTTTTTTCAAGGCTCAGCCTCCCATCTTCAAGAAGCCCGTGCGGTGTGTACGCTTCCAGTGCTACGCAAAGATTTCATGATAGACCCCTATCAACTTTTTGAAGCCCGGCTGATGGGGGCCGATTGTGTTTTGTTCATTGCAGCCTGCCTGGACCAGCCACAGATGCTCGACCTCGAAGCCCAGGCTCATGATCTGGGTATGGCCGTGCTGGTGGAGGTTCATGATGAGCATGAACTGGAACGTGCCCTGTATTTGCAAACTCCCTTACTAGGGGTCAATAATCGTGACCTGCACACATTTCAGGTATCGCTCGAAACCACCTTGAAGATGCTCCCCAAAGTTCCTCCCGGCCGCTTGCTTGTCACAGAAAGCGGCATTTTGAACTCTGCCGATGTGTCTCGTTTGCGAGGGGCAGGGGTTGGTGCCTTTCTTGTCGGTGAAGCCTTCATGCGTGAACCTGATCCTGGCCGGGCGCTTGAGCACATTTTCTTTTAATGCAAACCCCACTTTTTCCAGGTGACGCCCCCCCCATCCGGCCAGGTTTACCCAAGAGCACCGTCTTGAGACACCCACTGGCAGCCCTCATCCATGAAGTCGACAATGATTGGGCCTTACTGCTTCGTGCCTGGAGCCAAACCCTCGAAGGCCAGCGCTTGATCGCCTGGGTCGATGCACGTGTTGCCTCAGGTGCTGCGGTCTACCCTGGCGACGTCTTTCGTGCCCTGCGTGACACCTCCTGTCAAGCAACACGCTTAGTCATTCTTGGCCAAGATCCATACCATGGTGTTGGCCAGGCAGAAGGTTTGGCCTTTTCCGTGCCCCAAGGTCAGCCTATTCCGCCAAGTTTACGCAATATTTTCAAAGAAATTCGACGCAGTCACCCGGCTTGGCCTGAGCCTTCCTGCGGTCATCTGGGTTCTTGGGCCCGTTCAGGGGTTCTCCTGCTCAATACCATTTTGACCGTCGAAGAAGGTCAGCCTGGCAGTCATGCCCAATGCGGATGGGAGAGCCTCACCGATCAAATCATCAAGCTTTTGGCCGATGGTCCCCCCAAGGTCTTCATGCTTTGGGGGGTACATGCCCAGTCCAAGGCCCCACAGATCGAGTCAAGATACCCTCAGACAAAACACCTCATTTTGCGAAGCCACCATCCCTCGCCCTTGTCAGCATGGAGGCCGCCCACCCCTTTTATTGGGTGTGGGCATTTCGAGGCTGCCCAAAGTTTTCTCTCACGTCAAGGGCCCTTGCCATGGGAATGGCCTGCGCTTTGACGTGTTGCAAACCAAGCCGCAGCCTCCATCATCGGCTCCGAAAAATTCAGTCATGTGCTCATTCCCGCGCAGCCCCAGTGTCTAAAACAGTGTCTAAAAAAAATCTCTTGACGGTCATGCTGCCCACAATCGCCGCAATTTTTGGCTTATGCAACCAGACAAAAGATATGCAAAATTTTAATAAAAGTGCCTAAATTTCCACTTTTTTCTTCGATTTACACCTCATCTTTGCTGTTGGAATGTCGTTGTTATGTCGTAGTGAGTTCGGGTTCAAACCTTGACGTATCTTCGTTCAAATGTCATCAAAGGAACATTCCACATGAGCAAATCCAATATCCTGTCCCGAGCCCTAACCTGCACCACACTGGCTTTGATTCAGGCATCTGTCATGGCTGCCCCTCTTGAAATTGCGGGGTCCACCACCGTAGACAAAACCGTTATTGAACCCACCAAATCGATGGCAGCCACGGCCACCGGCGTTGACGTCAAAATGATGCCGGTAGGCTCAGTCAAGGGGCTGCAAATGCTTTTTGAAGGCCGGGTACAAGTGGCGGCTTTATCCGACACCCTGGAAGATGCCACTGCGTCACTGCGCAAATCCGGCTTCTCTCAAGTCCCTGCGAATGCCAAATTTACACCGGTATTCAAAGAAAAATTGGTTCCCATCGTCCACCCAAACAATACGGTAGCCAGCCTCTCACAGGAGCAGCTGCGAAATTTATTTACAGGCAAGGTCAGCAACTGGAAGCAAGTTGGTGGGGCCGATGCCCCTGTGGCCTTGGTTTTGCCTGCCCGCAGTTCAGGCACGCGCAATTTTATTGACCGGGTGGTGTTGGGCGGCGATACCGCGGCCACAACGGCCAAAGAAGTCCGCACTGCAGCCGCTGAAGTTGCTGAAGTGGTACGTGATCCCAATGCCATTGGGCTCGTTGGCGAGGGCACTGCCGCCAGTGGTGGCTCAAAAATCAAAGAAATCAAAGGCAGTGACATCAGCCGTACCTTGGGTTTTGTCACTTTGGGTGAGCCTTCAGGCGACGTTGCCAAACTGATTCAATTCTACAAAACCCCTGATGCTCAAAAGAATTTTGCACAGTAACTGACTCAAAAGGGTAGCCCAGTGACTCATCTTTGGCTACCCCTTTCTGATTGCATCGGTCTGATAAATTCACATGAGGCGCTGCCATGAGATGGTTTCGTACAACGGCTGGAAAATTGATAGGCACCTTTGGTGCCGTCGGTCTTGGTTTAACTGTGGTTGTGTTGCTCTGTTTATGGGCTTTGGTTCAAACGGGTAAAAAGCTCGAAATTGCCTCTACTGTTCATTTACAAGAAATTTCAAACCTTG
>JBEIRS010000067.1:0-6678 GCA_040375795.1 Methylibium sp. | reverse complement strand
TTGAGCTTTATTGAGGCCGGAGTAGCTGAACATCCCTTTTTGCCGGCCAATGAAGCTGATGTCTTGCTGAACACCGATGGCCTGAAGTTTTTCAAGCAAAGCCAGGCGCATATGCCAGATGCGGGTTCGCATACCTGCCAGCTCATGTTCCCACTGTTGACGCAGCGCCGGCGTCGTGAGAATTTGAGCCACCACGGCGGCACCGTGCGTAGGAGGGGTGGAGTAATTGGTACGGATGACGATTTTCAGTTGACTCAGGACACGAGCGCGTTCTGCAGAGTCAGAGCAAACCACACTCAGGGCACCAACCCGTTCACCGTACAGCGAAAAGTTCTTGGAAAACGAGGTAGACACCAAGAAATGAACCCCAGCTGCCAGAAACTGAGCAACCACAGCACCATCTTCAGCCAGCCCTTCCCCAAAACCTTGGTAAGCCATGTCCAGGAAGGCCACCAAATGACGGGCTTTGATGGTGTCAACCACTTCAGCCCATTGAGCAGGAGTCAGGTCATAACCTGTGGGGTTATGGCAGCAGGCGTGCAGAACCACCACGGTGCCCGGTGCAGCATCGTTGAGCCGGGCGAGCAAGCCCTGTACCTTGACCCCCTTCGTTTCAGCATCATCGTAGGGGTAGGTGTCTACTGAAAACCCTGCCTGACTGAACAAGGCGCGGTGATTTTCCCAGCTGGGGTCACTGATCAGCACCTGGGCCTGTGGATTCAGTTGATAAAGAAAGTCAGCCCCAATTTTGAGACCACCCGTTCCACCAATCGACTGAACAGTCGCCACCCGACCATCCTTGACGGCCGCACTTTCTGCCCCGAACACGAGTTTTTGCACTGCTTGATCATAGGCAGCGATGCCATCAATTGGAAGGTAGCCGCGCGGCTTAGGGGTGTTTTGAATTTGACGCTCAGCCTCTGCCACACATTGCAAGAGTGGCAGTTTTCCCTGATCGTCATAATAAACGCCCACACCGAGGTTCACTTTGCTGGGGTTTGGATCTGCATTAAATTGCTCACTGAGGCCCAAAATGGGGTCGCGGGGGGCCATCACAACATTGGCAAAAAGAGAATTCATGGGGCTATCCTTGGAGTCTTTCCTGGGGTGAAGGCCGCTCGGTCATCCTGCCAACCAGGGAGATTGATAAAAACAGTGTAGGCTGAGATTTTATCCGTCTGTGCCTTCAAACTCGGAAATCTTTGCCAACCCACAAGGCCTATGAACCCTTCTCATCCACTTTTATGCCAAAACAATTTTTCTGAGGCCTGCACCACCTGGCCGCCAATTCAAGAAACTCAAGGGCGCTGGGCAATCTTTGATGATTCACCATTTCAATTGTTTCAGCCTTACCCTCCGGCAGGGGACCAGCCGACGGCCATTGCCCAGCTTTGCGAAGGTTTGCGCGATGGCCTGGCGTATCAGACTTTACTGGGGGTGACCGGGTCAGGAAAAACTTACACCATGGCCAACACGATTGCCAAAGCAGGTCGGCCAGCCATCGTTCTAGCCCCTAACAAAACGCTTGCAGCACAGCTTTATAGCGAATTCCGCGAGTTTTTCCCGCGCAATGCAGTCGAGTATTTTGTCAGTTATTATGATTATTATCAGCCAGAAGCCTACCTGCCTCAGCGGGATCTTTTTATCGAAAAAGACAGCGCCATCAATGAACACATTGAGCAGATGCGACTGTCAGCCACCAAAAGCCTGTTGGAGCGCCGGGATGTGGTGATTGTGGCCAGCGTATCAGCGATTTATGGCATTGGTGACCCCCAATCCTATCATCTGATGGTGATGACCCTGCGCCTCGGTGACAAACTGGGGCAGCGTGATGCCCTCACCCAACTTGTTCAAATGCAGTACTCACGCAATGACACCGAGTTTGTGCGTGGCACTTTTCGTGTCAGAGGCGACACCATTGACGTTTTCCCTGCTGAGCATTCTGAACTGGCCATCCGTATTGAATTGTTCGATGACCAGATTGAAACCTTGCAACTCTTTGACCCCCTCACGGGCCGTATTCGCCAAAAAATCTCCCGCTTTACGGTGTACCCATCCAGCCACTACGTCACCCCACGGGATCAAGTGGTATCTGCCATGGAAAGCATCAAAGCAGAACTGCGCAGCCGGCTGGATGAGTTGGTCAAAATGGGCAAACTCCTTGAAGCCCAGCGCCTGGAACAGCGCACACGGTTTGACCTTGAAATGCTGCAAGAGGTTGGCCATTGCAAAGGCATCGAAAACTATACGCGCCATCTCTCGGGGGCCAAGCCAGGAGCCCCACCAGCCACGTTGCTTGATTACCTTCCCCACAATGCCATCATGTTCCTGGATGAAAGCCATGTTCTGGTGGGGCAACTGGCGGGGATGTCCAGCGGCGACCGGGCCCGCAAAACCACCTTGGTTGAATACGGTTTTCGCCTCCCCAGTGCCCTCGATAACCGCCCTTTGAGCTTTGATGAGTTTGAAGGAAAAATGCGCCAGACGGTGTTTGTCTCGGCCACACCTGCCGATTATGAAATGCGCAAAACGGCCGAGGGGGGGCAAGTGGTTGAGCAACTGGTACGGCCCACTGGCGTACTTGACCCCCTCGTTGAGGTTCGACCCGCCACCCACCAAGTGGATGATGTATTGCAGGAAATTCGACTGCGTGTTGAACAGCAAGAGCGTGTATTGATCACCACGTTGACCAAGCGTATGGCTGAGCAACTCACCGAGTATTTGAGCGACAACGGCGTCAAGGTGCGCTATGTGCACAGCGATGTCGACACGGTAGAGCGCGTCGAAATTCTGCGTGATCTTCGCCTGGGCGTCTTTGATGTTTTAGTGGGAATCAATCTCTTACGTGAAGGCATTGATATTCCTGAGGTATCGTTGGTGGCTATCCTGGATGCCGATAAAGAAGGTTTTTTACGTTCAGAGCGCAGCCTGATTCAAACCATTGGCCGGGCGGCACGGCATGTGCGAGGGATGGCGATTCTTTATGCCGATCAAATCACAGGTTCAATGCGTCGCGCAATCGATGAAACCAATCGGCGACGAGCCCGGCAAATGGCATTCAACCAAGCCCATGGGATGACGCCAAGAGGCATTCAAAAGCGCGTCAAAGATTTGATCGATGGAGTTTATGAAAACAAAGCTTTTGATGTCCAGGCACATGATGATCTGGCAGCCGACGTGGATATGTTGAGTGAAAAAGAGGTGGCCCAAGGGATCAAGCAACTTGAAAAGCAAATGCTTGATCATGCCCGTAACCTTGAATTTGAGAAAGCAGCAGACCTGCGTGACCAACTTTCGGCCTTGCGCAAAAAAATTTTTGGCGCCTCAGCCTCAGACAAAATTTGAATTTCAAGGCGACATACCACATCACAAGCAGAGGTCCATGGCTTAGAAAAATCGACTGAAGGGGCTGAATCATCGATGGGCTCAGCTTTTATCCTTGACAAGAGCAAGCCGCCAGGTAAAAGGTATAATCGAGGGTTTGATAAAAGCGACTTCTGCAAAATTGATCGCCGTTGGTCTCTTCATTGACAGAAGGTGGCTCCACAGACCATGCCCCTTGACCATCAGGAATCGCATTCCAAAACGTATCGCAGAAGCCCCTTGATGAGTGTGGTTTTTTTGACAAGTTCAATGACGCCTGCCCTTAATAAACCCCTCCCAGAACTTGAAGCGCTTGCCACAAGCGGCGTGAAGTTCATGCCTCAAAGCTATGCTGGCCAGATTGTTGTTCTTTATTTTTACCCTAAAGACAACACTCCAGCCTGCACCATTGAAGCCACCCAATTTCGGGATCATCATAAAGATTTTTTAAAATCTGGTGCGGTTGTCTTTGGGGTCTCTCGAGACAACATGGCTTCACATGAAAAGTTCAAAGCCAGCCTTGAATTGCCTTTTGAACTCATCGCAGATACCGAAGAAAAACTTTGCCATCTGTTTGGTGTGGTCAAAAATAAAATCATGTATGGCAAAAAAGTCAAAGGCATCGAACGCAGTACTTTTTTGATTGATGCTCAGGGTATTTTGCGCGCTGAGTGGCGAGGTCTGAAAGTGCCAGGTCATGTTGAAGAAGTTCTTAAAGCAGTCAAAGCCCTGAAAAAACCGGGCTAAGGGCGCTTGACGGTTCTCCTTGTGCCTCCATTCATTTTGGGTTTGATTCCTCCCTCTTGCTTGCACGCAGGCCCATTTTTCCTGGCTTTTTGTCATTGGCCGCGCCTTCCTTGCGCGGCTTTTTTATTTCTGACTTTTTGACCGATAAACACAAGTCATGCCACTGCCCAAGCCGCCCACCCAACGCGCCTCTATTTTGGCGCCTGCTGAATATCAATCCAAGCCTGTTTCTTCGACAGCCCCGCAAGCGCCTCAAACAACATCCAAGCCTGCAACAAAAAAAATTTCAAGCTCCGGGGCGAGCCCGTCGATTTCCACCCCCCGTGTGCGTCAAACCGCTGCCAAGATACCTGCTGTCGCGACGATACCGGCAGCCCCTGCCCACGCTTCACCTCGCCGACGTATCCGCTCCGAGGGCTTGCCCAAGCTGTTTGTACTCGATACCAACGTCTTGATGCACGATCCCATGAGTTTGTTTCGCTTCGAGGAGCATGATATTTACTTGCCCATGATCACTCTGGAAGAGCTTGATGGGCATAAAAAAGGCATGACTGAAGTCGCACGCAATGTCCGCCAAGTCAGCCGTGACCTCGATGCCTTGGCCGCCAACATGAGTGCCCAGGATGACAAGGTCTGGACTGACGGGCTTTCCCTCTCAGCCACAGGGCATCTTGAAGCGCAGGGCAAGCTGTTTTTTCAGACCAATTTGGTGGATGTCTCTTTACCTGCGGGCCTGCCTCAAGGCAAGGCAGACAACCAAATTCTCGGCGTTGTGCAAGCCCTGCGGAATCAAAATGCTGGTCGTGAAGTGGTGCTGGTGTCCAAGGACATCAATATGCGCATCAAGGCCCGTGCTTTAGGCCTTCGGGCTGAAGATTATTTCAATGACAAGGTTCTCGATGATGGAGACTTGCTCTACACAGGCATCTTCGCGCTGCCCTCAGATTTTTGGGACAAGCATGGGAAAACCATGGAAAGCTGGCAGCAGGGCGGGCTGACGTATTACAGAATCAGTGGCCCCCTGGTGCCCGAGCTGCTGATCAACCAGTTTGTGTACCTTGAATCACTGGGCGCCGCGCCACTTTATGCCAAAGTGGTTGAAATTACTGGCAAAACTTCGGTATTGCGCACGCTGCGAGAATTTACCCACCAAAAAAACGCCGTCTGGGGGGTCACGGCCCGCAATCGGGAGCAAAATTTTGCCCTTAATTTACTGATGGATCCAGAATGTGACTTCATCACCTTGACCGGAACCGCAGGCACTGGAAAAACGCTCATGACATTGGCCGCCGGCCTGAGCCAAGTCCTCGATGATCGTCGCTATACGGAGATTATTGTGACCCGTGTGACCGTGCCTGTGGGTGAAGATATTGGGTTTCTTCCTGGCACAGAAGAAGAAAAGATGAACCCCTGGATGGGGGCTCTTGATGACAATCTTGAAGTTCTTGCACGCAGCGATGGCAGTGCGGGCGAATGGGGGCGTGCAGCCACCAATGAACTGGTGCGGAGCAAGGTCAAAATCAAAAGTCTCAATTTTATGCGTGGGCGCACTTTTTTGAATAAGTTTGTGATCATCGACGAAGCCCAGAACCTCACGCCCAAACAAATGAAAACCTTAATCACCCGGGCCGGACCAGGTACCAAAATCATTTGTTTGGGAAACCTGGCCCAGATTGACACCCCTTACTTGACCGAAGGCAGCTCTGGCTTGACTTACGTTGTCGATCGCTTCAAGGGCTGGCTGCACAGCGGGCATGTCACTCTGGCGCGGGGTGAACGCTCTCGCTTGGCTGATTTTGCTTCCGAGGTGCTTTAAATAACTTGCAATACCAAGCCCACTCTCCAACCACCGAAGTGCCCGTCTTGGCTGCCGAACTCATGATCTCTATTTTTTCTTTTGTGGCCCGCCCTTGGATTCGAGCCATGGCCCTTGGTGTCATGGTTTTAAATTCAATCAGCACCCACGCTGCACCTGATGAAATCTCTGACCCAGTGAAAGATCTGCTGACAGAACGAGGCTTGCTCTCTTCCGAGGCCAGGCCCGAAGGAGTGTCGGCGAAAATCAGTCCAAATCCTAGAAAAAAAAGCCAATCCACCGCTGAGTTACTCATCTCGGCCATGAATTTTCTCGGTGTTCCCTATCAAATGGGAGGAAATGATTTTCGCAATGGCTTTGATTGCAGTGGTTTTACTCATTATGTTTATAAACATAGCCTGGGGCTGATTTTGCCCCGCAGGGTGGATGATCAAGCCAATGCGCCAGGCTTGCAAAGCGTTGGCCGCTCTGAGATCAAGCCAGGGGACCTTCTGTTTTTCAACACCTTGGGCCGAACCTTTTCCCATGTGGGCATTTATATGGGCGATGGGAAATTCATTCATGCCCCCAGAACCGGCTCTCATGTTCGGATTGAAAATATCCGGTCACACTACTGGAGCCGACACTTCACCGGCGCTCGGCGGGCCTTGGTAGATGACCATGAAACACTTGCCGAGCTTCGCCCAAACCCTCCCTCTGAAGAGGGCAGCAGCAAAAGCAATTTAATTCCTCACATTATTCCTGCTTATGCT
>JBEIRS010000090.1:0-6112 GCA_040375795.1 Methylibium sp. | reverse complement strand
GGGGGGCATTCGAGATTATAACATTGCCAGCCAGGAGCGAATTGTTCGTGGGCGTATGCCAACGATGGAAATTATCAATGAACGCTTCGCCCGTAATATTCGAATTGGTTTATTTAATTTTATTCGTAAAAGCCCAGAGATTTCCATTGGTGGTATCAAGGTGCTCAAATACAGCGCCTTTTTGCGGGAAATCGTGGTGCCGACGAACCTGAATTTGGTCAGTGTTCGGCCTCTGCGTGGCAGTGGTTTGATTGTTTGTGATCCAACATTGGTTTTTGCTGTGATTGATGCCTTGTTTGGGGGAGCAGGCAAGTTTCATACTCGTATTGAGGGACGGGATTTCTCACCCACAGAGCAACGCATTATTACACGCTTGGTGGATGTCATTACAAGCGAGTATAAAAAGGCTTGGCAAGGTATTTACCCTTTAGAGCTGGAATATCAACGCTCTGAAATGCAGCCCCAATTTGCAAATATTGCCACACCCAGTGAAATCGTGGTCGCCACATCTTTTACCCTAGAGGTTGGGGAAACGACAGGAACGATTCATTTTTGCATTCCTTACGCTACCCTAGAGCCTATTCGGGATGTGCTTTATTCAACGGTACAGGGCGATAGTAATGAGCCTGATCGGCGTTGGGTCAATTTGCTCAAGCAGCAAATTCAGGCTGCATATGTTGAACTGGTCGCTGAACTGGCGCAAGCCCCGGCAACGGTCGAACAATTGTTGGCGTTCAAGGTGGGAGATTTTATTGAGCTTGACCTCAAGCCTTCAATTGTGGCCAAAGTTTCAGGTGTTCCCATACTGGAATGTCACTATGGGACTTCAAATGGCCGCTACGCATTGAAGGTCGATCAATTATTATCCAGCTCAAATACAGGCTGGTTGGGAGAGCGCCATGTCTGATGCCCCTGAAAATTCAGGCCAAGAACAAGACGCCATGGCTGCTGAATGGGCGGCGGCCTTGGCCGAGGCCGGTGCTGCAAGCACATCGAATGGGGGGATGCCCTCCGATGTTCAATTTTCTACCGATCATGTGGCCCCTGCTGAATTTACAAATTTCAGCGATGCTCCAGGTGGCACAGGGGCGCTCCATGACATCAACATGATCCTGGATATTCCCGTGCAGCTCACCGTCGAGTTGGGCCGCACCCGAATTCCGATCAAGCATATTTTGCAACTGGCTCAAGGTTCAGTGGTTGAACTGGAAACCATGGCAGGAGAACCTATGGATGTATTGGTCAATGGCTACTTGATTGCTCAAGGTGAGGTGGTGGTGGTGAATGACAAGTTTGGCATTCGGCTGACCGATATCGTCACCCCTTCTGAACGTATGCGTCGACTGAGCAGGCTGAGTTGATCATGGACACACCGGGAGCGGGTTTTTATATTGGGTTGATGGTGATGGCGCTGATGATACCCCTTGTACTTCGCTGGCTCAAACGCAGTTCCTTGAGCGGCTCTTGGGGGCGTGGCACTGATGTGCCACCGATGCGGGTTTTAAATTCGATGTTTCTAGGCCCAGGACAAAAAATTATTATCTTGGAAATCGGTCAAGAACCACACCGACGCTGGTTGATGCTCGGCATCACCGCTCAGTCGGTGAACCTGCTTTATGAAATTCCTGTGGCCGGCGAGGGCCTGTCGAAACCAGCTTCGCCATCCTTGGATACATTCCAACAACTGCTCTCTCGCTTGCAATCCGGGGTGAATCGCCATGGCTGAACATGGCTCAGTCAAACGACCATCGCCACGAGCCCGGATTTTATTTTATGCAGCCGGGGTCAGCTTGATCATGGTCTGGCCCCTGAGCACTTGGGCTCAATCAGGAAGCTTACCTTTGGTGGTGGCTCAGGGAGGTGGCGGTACCAATTACTCTGTACCTATTCAGACCTTGTTGTTTTTCACAGCCTTGAGCTTTATCCCTGCGGTATTGCTCTTGATGACGAGTTTTACACGGATTGTGATTGTGCTGAGCTTATTAAGGCAGGCCCTTGGAACCCAGGCCGCACCACCCAATCAAGTCATTATTGGGTTGAGTCTGTTCATGACTTTTTTTGTGATGAGCCCGACGCTAGACAAAATTTATGCCCAAGCGTATCAACCTTATCAGGCCGGTCAAATCAATTTTGAACAAGCCCTGAGCGAGGCAGAGAAACCTTTACGCAGCTTCATGCTCAAACAAACACGCCAGTCTGACCTTTCTCTGTTTTCCAAGATGGCCCGCCTGGAGCCTTCCATCAATATGGCTGATGTGCCCTTCAAAGTGCTGGTGCCAGCCTTTGTGACCAGTGAACTTAAAAGCGCCTTTCAGATTGGTTTTTTAATTTTCATTCCTTTTTTAATTATTGACATGATTGTCGCCAGTGTGCTGATGAGCTTGGGGATGATGATGCTCAGCCCTGTGCTGGTGGCTCTGCCAGTCAAGCTGATGCTTTTTGTTCTGGCTGATGGATGGAATCTGCTGCTGGGTTCGCTTGCGGCAAGTTTTGTGGTTTGATTTTTTGGAAGGGGGCGTGATGGATGCACAACAAGTTTTTACTTATGGCCAACAAAGTTTGTATCTTTTACTGATGGTGTCGGCCCCATTGCTCTTGACCGTCCTGTGTGTGGGCTTGGTGGTCAGTATTTTTCAAGCGGCGACCCAAATCAATGAGGCCACGCTGTCTTTTGTTCCAAAAATTTTGGCCACGGTGGCCGTTTTGGTTTTTATGGGCCCGTGGATGATAACCTCGATCGTAGATTACTTGCAACGTACCCTGCATAGCATTCCGCAGGTGATCGGCTGATCATCTCATGCTGACCTTCAATGAAGCCCAGGTGATGCAGTGGATCACCCCCTTCATTTGGCCCTTTGTGCGTGTGCTGGCTCTTTTCAGCAGCATGCCTATTTTGTCTCATCGTTCCATTCCAGCCCGAGTCAAAATTGCCTTGGCCTTGCTGGTCAGTGTGGCGGCCCAGGCGTCTTTGCCTGAGATTCCGGTGATTGATCTCCATTCACCAGAGGCATTCCTTGTGCTTTTGCAGCAAATTGTGATTGGAGTTTCTCTGGGGTTTGCGGTTCGATTGGTTTTTGCCGCAGTTTCTCTCGCGGCTGATTTGATCGGCGCACAAATGGGGCTGAATTTCGCAATGTTTTTTGACCCTGGCATGGGCGGGCAACTGACTTCACTGGCCCGATTTTTGGGTACCATGACCAGCCTTTTTTTTATCAGCATCCATGGGCATTTGATGTTGATTGGTGCGGTGGTGAGAAGTTTTGAAATTTTTCCTGTGAATAGTGAGCCTTTTGCGTTTTTGCGAACTCTAAAACCCCACCTTTGGGGTTCAGAAATTTTTATGATGGCGCTCTGGATTGCCTTGCCCTTGACTTCAATATTGCTTTTGACCAATATGGTGCTGGGGGTTATTTCGCGGGTTGCCAGCAGCCTACAGATTTTTTCGATTGGATTTCCCATCACGGTGGGGGTGGGTTTGTTTGGTTTGTCTTTGAGCTTACCCAGCATGCATGCCCCTTTTGCTGTGATGTTGGAGCAAATGCTGGCTCGATTTCAGTAAGGCAGCCCGATCCTTACTTGCCCACCAACCCGTGCCGTATGGCATAAACAGTCATTTCAGAATTATTCGCCAAGCCGAGCTTTTCAAGCACGCGGGCCCGATAGACACTCACAGTTTTGGGGCTGAGAGTGAGCTCTTCAGCAATGTCAGAGAGACGCTTGCCAGATGCAATCATCATGAGTGTTTGCAGTTCACGATCTGAAAGTTTGTCGTGGGCCACTTCGGAGCTGGGTGTGGTCAGGCTTTCTACGAGCATCTGGGCAATTTCGGGAGTGACATATTTGCGCCCCTGCGCCACCGTGCGCACGGCTGAAATCAAGAGGCTTGGGTCCCCTCCCTTATTGACATACCCAAAAGCGCCCGATCTTAAAGCGCGAATGGCGTACTGCTCTTCGGGGTACATGGAAACCACCAGAACCCGCAAAGAGCTACCTTCTTCTTTGAGGGCATGCAAAACGTCCAGACCACTGCGGCCTGGCATACTGATGTCAAGCACCAAGACATCACACACAGCCAAGCGCAATAAAGCGCGCAATTCGCCGTAATCTGCGGCCTCCCCGATGACTTGAATGTCCGTGGCATCGGACAGAGTATCTCGAATACCTCGACGAATCAGTGCGTGGTCGTCACATAAAATGACTTTGATCATCAAAGACCTCCCCAGTCTGTGGGGTCAGAAGAATATTTTTTCGGCACGGCATGGCTTTCCCCGGGATGCTCAATCAGAACCTCTTGATCAAAAAGAGGAACCGACAAAATCAACGTCGTGCCACGCGGCGTGCTGCTGATATCAACCCATCCGCCCACGGTTCGGGCTCGTTCCTGAAGACCCCTGATTCCAAAAGAGCGAACTTTACTCAGGTCAAGTAGATTCAAACCACGGCCATTGTCACTGACTTCAAGTGATAGAACACCACCTGCCAGGGAAAGATCGATTTCAACATGGCTGGCCTGAGCATGTTTGGAGATGTTGGTCAAGGCCTCTTGGGCAGTCCGGTAGGCCACCAGGGGAACCCCCGCAGGTAAATTTAAAATTTCTGCTGGAAGCCGCAGTCTGCAGGAAATGCCCGAACGTTTTTCAAAGCGACCGGTCATCCATTGCAATGCAGCCACCAAACCCTGCTCCAGAATCGCCGGGCGCAGATTGTGCATGATACGCTGACTGGCCTCAATGGCATGGCTGACTGTTTCCAGGGCGGCTTCCATACGAGCTGAAATTTCAGGCGCATTCATACGCCGGGATATCCAGGCCAAATCGAGCTTGAGTGCGGTCAGCGCCCCTCCAACGTCGTCATGAATTTCACGGGCAATCGCGGCGCGCTCTAGCTCGATGCTGGTTTGTAGATGCTGCGCCAGTTCTTGCAAGCGTTGCTTGGAAGCCTGAAGTTCGAGGTCCGCCTGGCGGCGGGCACGACGGGTCACGCAGGCTTCAAAGGCATGAAGCACCGCCGGAACCAATCGTGTCAAATTGTTTTTCAGAATGTAATCACTGGCTCCATTGCGCATCGCCTCTACGGCAGTATCTTCCCCAATCTGTCCAGAAACCAATAAAAATGGAAGATCGAGGTTGTCGGCCTTGAGCCATTCAAGCGCCAGTAAACCTGAAAACCCAGGCAGGTTGTAGTCTGAAATGATGACATCAATATGGCTGGCTGGGTCATGAATGACTTGTAAAAAATCAGCTTCGCTGTCAACGCGAATGACTTCTGAGCTCAATCCCCCTCGAATCAGGTGGGCACAGACCAACTCGTGATCAAGCTCTGAATCCTCAAGGTGAAGAATTTTCAGTGCATTATGGTTTTGAAAGGGTGTCATGGTTTCTGAGTATGGCTTGCTTTGGCAAGTTTGCCATGGCTTGGGCGCCTCTTGCCATTGAAACCTCTTTTTCTGATTTGAACTGATTTTGGCTGTCAAAAAAAGACCATCCAACAGTGGCAAAAGTTGGAAATAGCACCTGCTTTTTCCTTATCTTTGCCCTAATGTTTTGAATGGAACGGCCGAAAATGACTCGCAGATAAGGCAAGTTTGAGCCTGCCCCGCTGGGTGCAGGGCACTGAAAAGTAATTTTTCATAATGAATTATCGTTTGTGGAGCATGACCCTAATGGATAACGCGCCCGACCCTCTGGAAGGAAGCTGCATGCCTCTGCCTACCGCCGCAGATTTGCAGGATAACCTGATGTCAGCAACCAATGATCTGGATCGTTTGCAAACTTTGCTGGCGGATGCCTGTGAAACCCTGATGCAGAGGTTTTCGGGGGCTTCGGAGCAGGTTCGATCTTTACAAGAGGCAACAGCAAGCAACGGCTCGAATGTGAACCCTGAAGAGATTTTTCAGGGCGTTTTTCAAAATTTATGCGGAGCTGTCACTGCTTTGCAGTTTCAGGATATGGCTTCTCAGCTCATTAATCATACGCACCGACGATTGCGCAATTGTGCAGACACCCTGGCTCGGGAAACCTTTGGGCAAGATGATGAAGAAGGAAGCTGCGTGGTTATGCCGGCACCGCTTCGCCCCAATCCCGTGACTCAGTCTGAAATGGACGCCGGGTCG
>JBEIRS010000251.1:0-2585 GCA_040375795.1 Methylibium sp. | reverse complement strand
CCTAGTAAAATTTGAGTGGCAAGCTTTCTGCTGGGGGTATAAATTCAAGTGACACTTGTCACTCAAAAAGGTACAGCACTGTCAAGAGTTTTTGCAGACAAGGATGCCGAGATTTCTTTGCGATAACGATTGAGATCTTGGACACTGCTAAAACTACGACCCATCAGTAGACTAAGATTGCGCAAGATGCGCTCGATGACTCTGGATTCCCATGTGCTGTCAAATTGAATTTGATGGTCAAGCCATTGCTCAAGCCAACCTGGACAGGGAAGCCGACTTTGAACTGTGTCTCTAGGAAATAAACTGGAATTGACGTGAAGGTTCGTGGGATGCAATGCTTGGGCGGTTCGGCGGGCACTTGCCATCAAAACCCCTACCTTGGCAAAAGCTGCTTTGGCTTCATTGCCAAATTTTTGAATGGCGCGCCTCATGTAACGAAGATAGGCTCCCCCATGACGAGCCTCATCACGGGCAAGAATTTCGTAGATGGCCCGAATCACGGGCTCGGTGTGCCATTCAGCTGCGCGACGATACCAGTGGTTCAAACGGATTTCACCACAAAAGTGAAGCATCAAAGTTTCAAGTGCCGGAGCAGGATCAAAATCAAAGCGAACTTCATGAAGCTCAGCTTCTGTCGGGGCAAGATCGGGGCGGAACCGGCGCAAATACTCCATCAAAACCAGTGAATGCTTTTGCTCTTCAAAGAACCATATACTCATAAATGCACTGAAATCACTGTCATGACGGTTGTCACGGAGAAACATTTCGGTGGCGGGCAATGCCGCCCACTCTGTGATGGCGTTCATTTTGATGGTGGATGCCTGCTCATCAGACAACTGACCAGGATGAAATTGATCCCAGGGAATGTCGGTATCCATGCTCCAGCGTACGGCTTCAAGTTGTTTGAAAAGTTCAGGGTAAAGCATGCTGGACATGGAGATTTGAGGAAAGATAAAACACGAAGAATGCCTGAATTTTAGTATGCGAATGATTTTGAATCTTCTGCATACGAAAAATCCATACAAAAAGTGAGCCATCTTCTGACTTGTGATCTGCATACGAAATTGCACAAGTCTGACTTTATAATCTTATCCATTTACCCTTTCACCGCCACCTAAAAAGATTGATGGCTGGATGATGCTCAGGTTTCCTCGCGCTTTGATGTAAAAAGGTCTGACCGTGAATTTTCTTCTTGAAAACTACAATTGGGCTTGGGGCATAATGGCCCTGATCTCTGGCGGCATGCTGGCTTATCCAGCTATTTGTCAAGCACAAAGGGGCTCATTGACCCCAAACAAGGCCGTGACATTAATCAACCGGGAAAAAGCAATTCTGATTGACGTCAGTGAGCCTGAAGAATTTGCCCGAGGACATGCCGGAGGCGCCTACAATATTCCTCTGGCTCAAATCGAGTTGTCCTCTCACTTACCCAAAAAAAAGGGCTTGCCCCTCATAGTCTTGTGCCCTACGGGATCTCGATCCATGCGTGCCTTGCCCATTCTTAAAAAATTGGGCTTTGAAAATTGCCATGTACTTTCTGGGGGAACCAACGCCTGGCGTCAAGCTGGCTTGCCCATCGATAAACTTCAAAAACAAGCAGCCTGATATTTTCAGTAAAATCTCATGCCCCTCATTAAAATGTACACCACCCAAACCTGCCCTTTTTGTGTGAGGGCCAAGGCTCTATTGAAACAGCGAGGGGTTCAATCTATCAACGAAATCCAGGTTGACACTCATCCCCACGCTCGAAATGAAATGGTTCAACTTACAGGTCGCCGTACGGTGCCTCAAATTTTCATCGGTAATACTCACGTGGGTGGCTATGATGATCTCTATGCGCTAGATCAGCGCGGTGGTCTTATACCCTTGCTATCAAGCTGATAACTCTTTCTGCCCCTCCTAACCGCTGAGATTTCTATGGCTGATCAAGATGCTCCTATTTTTCAAATTCAACGTATTTACCTCAAAGATTTATCCCTTGAACAACCCAACTCTCCAGCCATTCTTTTAGAGCAGACGCAGCCTCAGGTAGAAATCAATCTGGGCCTGGAAGCTTCTGGCATTGTTGATGCCCTCTATGAAGTCACAGTCACAGCCACAGTGACAACCAAAATTAATGACAAAGTGTTATTTTTGATTGAAGCTAAGCAAGCGGGTATTTTCGAAATTCGCAATTTTCCCGAGGGACAAATACAAGCCATCATCGGAGTGGCCTGCCCGAACATTATTTACCCTTATGTTCGGGCCACAGTTTCTGACATGTGCACACGGGCAGGTTTCCCTCCCGTGATATTAAGTGAAGTCAATTTTCAGAGCATGTTCGAAGCTCAGCAGGCTGAAACTGAAGCAGCCGCTAAAGCTGCCATGGTTTTTAGCAATAGCCCCAGCCCAGCTTAAGGTGACGATTCCCAAACCACGTTTCCCTTTGTCAATTCTTGGCGCTGGAGCTTGGGGCACCGCGCTGGCGATTCAGCTTAGCACACGTACAGCGGTATGTTTATGGGCACGTGATCCCCATCAAGCTGAAACCATGCGCAAAGAAGGTCAAAACTCTGCTTATTTGCCTGGTTTTTCTCTCCCCGCTG
>JBEIRS010000119.1:0-5162 GCA_040375795.1 Methylibium sp. | reverse complement strand
TTGTGCTACAGGGCACCCCAGCTTTGTGATGTCAAGCTCTTTCGCCAACCAAACCATCGCTCAAATTGAACTTTTTACTCACCGAGAACTTTACGATATTGGTCAAGTCTATGTACTGCCCAAGCACCTGGATGAAAAAGTGGCTCGATTGCACCTTAAAAAAGTTGGCGCCATGCTGACCGAACTGACACAAGAACAAGCGGAATATCTTGGCATTCCTCGTCAAGGCCCCTATAAGCCTGATACCTACCGCTACTGATTTTGGCTGTTTTTACCTGAAATGACCCCCTGCCTGGGGGGCTTGGTTTTTTGTATGGGATCAAGCACTGCGCATTTTTCAAAAATTTTCAACATGACATCATCTGCGATCGGGCCGCTCAGCTTGGAATTTTTTCCACCCAAAACATCAGACGGCATGGACAAGCTGGCAGCCGTCAGACAAGAACTTTATGCTCTTCAACCGGAATTTTGCTCGGTGACTTACGGGGCTGGGGGTTCGACCCAGCAAGGTACTTTCCTGACGGTACAAGCTATTCTTGCCGAGGGCTGTCCTGCTGCACCTCATTTTTCCTGCATCGGAGCCAGTCAAGACTCTATTCGCGGGCAATTGTCCCAATTCAAAAGAGCTGGCATTGACCGCATCATTGCTTTGAGGGGTGACCTCCCCAGCGGTTTCGGTCAATTTGGCGAGTTTCGCTTTGCCAGTGATCTTGTCAGCTTTATTCGAGCTGAAACCGGAGACCATTTTCACATTGAGGTGGCGGCTTACCCTGAAATGCACCCTCAAGCTCACTCGCCTCAGGCGGATTTGCAAGCATTTGCGAGCAAGGTCAAAGCGGGTGCTGACTCTGCCATTACCCAAATGTTTTTTAATTCAGACGCTTATTTCCGTTTTGTCGACGACGCTCATTCGATCGGGATAGACATTCCGATTGTTCCCGGCATCATGCCTATCACCAATGCAGCAAACTTAATTCGATTTGCCGAGGGCTGCGGAGCAGAGCTTCCGCGATGGATCCGGCTACGCCTGGAGGGGTTTGGCAACGACGCGGCCTCCATCAAGGCCTTTGGCTTGGATGTCATCACAGATTTATGCGATCAACTGTTGACCGCTGGCGTACCTGGACTGCATTTTTATACCATGAACCAATCTGGGAGCACGCTGGAAATTTGCCGCAGGCTCAGCCTTCGATAAGTACGGAGTCAAGGCATGAAAGCTACGCACCATCACAGCCGACGAACACCGAGCTTTCTCAGTAATTTCAGATACTGAAGTTGAGCGTGAAGTTTTTCCATTTCTTGGCGAAGCTCTAAGAGAGCGCGAGCAGTGGCCTCATAGGGCGTGCCCGTGGTGCTACGGGGGATTGGGCTAGAAGGCAAGGATGAAGGCTGGGATGGGGTGTTCATGATTTGCGATCCTTTGTGCTTTGATGCCTCCATGGTCTGCCTGATGGGTATCATCGTCAATCCCTTAAATGAGTGTCAATGCAGTGGCACCTATTTGCTTTCTTATTGACCCGGGATTTTCACGCAAGAATGAATCCGTGGCGTAGTTGAATAGGAATGTTCTGGACTCTGCGATTGATGCCCTGAATAATAAAAGTGTGCCGAGGGGTGACGACAGGTGAGCCAGGGTCACAAAGTCGAGATCAACGTCAAACCTCACTCGTTATCCTGCGCCTGATCGCAGCATCCAGATGATGATCAATAGGGAATGATTGAATAAAGTTCACTGATTGTGAAGCGCTGTGCCAATTCATTGTTGGCTACGGCACCCAAAATGCCAAAGCCTGGGCCGATACCGGTGGCAGAATAAATTGGGCTTTCCCGAGGTTCACCATTGTCATGCGTCAACAAAGCTACTCGTGGCCGCATGGGATCGGTACTGCGTTGCAAAACAATCCCCACACACCCAGAAAGCAGCCGCACCAGGCATCCGGGAGGGTACATTCCGAGGATACGCACAATGGTCGCTCCGAAATACCCATAACTGTTTTGACGAAAAATTTCTTGCGCAGCACGGGTTGAAAGTAAGCGCGCGCGGGAGGCCCGCTCACTGAGCTTGGCGCAAAACATATCGCTGGTGCGCAGGGCATCAGACAAGGGGCTGACGGTTCGAATACCCTGCGGGTAACCACTGCCATTATGTTGCTCATGATGCTCATAAACAGCTCGTAACCATTCTATTTGCATGACCCCCATTTCCACCAAAATGTCTCTACTGCGGGAGGGGTGCTGAACAATTTCACGCTTTTGTTCTGGTGTTGGAGGCTCAGATTGCTTGGCAAGATCTGTTTGAAGCTGAGTGATGGAGATATTCATTGTTAGCGCAGCACACACCGCATTGACGGTTTGAATCTGAGTCCATTCTTTGTGCCTCGCAATCAAAGACATGAGCACAGCACTATGGATGCTGTGTTCGACGCCATAATTCAGCAAACTGGCCCTGGTTGGATTGACAATCTGGAAAATAGCGACATCTGAATCGCAAGCGACTAGGTTGATCAGGGCCAGTGAAATCTGTGTGATTTGCTCCGAAAAATCAAGGTGAGATTTTGGATCTAACAACAAAGGCGTTAATTGTTCGGTCAAATTTCTCCATGCGATACAAACTTGTTCCCCAACAGCTCCATCCAGAGCGCCACTAGGAGCTGAATTCATTGCTTGATTTTGATCTGTTGTTTGCAAGATGGTCTCCTCATGATTCCCTATGATCCAGCGATCAAACTCCAAGTATTGTTTGATGCAGCATACTTGTGACTTTAGAAGAAAAAAGTTTCCAAGGGCCTTTGCAAAACCCGCCATGAATGAGCCAAGCGTTGTCAAGTTCTGTCCGGCCCATTTTGTCAGCCCTCTCGCGCACTGATGAGTCAAAAATCCAGGCCACATCAGCCCAATAACAAGCCCAAGATCATCCCGAGGTTTTGCAAACGTTGTCTGAACTACGGATTGATGAGACACCAACTGAAGATGCAGCAGTTTATATTTTGATGAAAATCGGTAAAATTAAAGCTTCGGATAAAGTTTTGGGCCCTTCTGGCCCTGAACACACCATCATTCGTGTGCGCGGCGCGCGTACACACAACCTTCAAAATATTGACCTTGATATTCCTCGTCATCAGTTGGTGGTGATCACGGGTCTGAGTGGCTCAGGCAAGTCGAGCCTGGCTTTTGACACCCTTTATGCAGAAGGGCATCGTCGTTATGTGGAAAGCTTGTCGCCCTACGCGCGACAATTTTTGCAACTCATGGACAAACCTGATGTCGATCGAATTGACGGTTTGTCTCCGGCCATCAGCATTGAGCAAAAAGCCACCAGTCACAACCCCCGCTCGACCGTAGGAACCGTCACTGAAATTCATGATCACCTGCGCTTACTGTATGCCCGGGCTGGTACACCTTTTTGCCCCGATCATCCTCATATACCACTGCAGGCGCAAAGCATCAGCCAAATGGTCGATACCGTTTTGGGTTTTCCAGAGGGTACACGCTGGATGGTTTTGGCCCCTGTGATACGTCAGCAACAAGGTCATTTTTCAGGCTGGTTCGCACAGATGCAGTCCCAGGGCTATATACGTTTTCGGGTCAATGGTGAGGTGCTTGATATGGATGCCTTGCCCGTTTTAAATGCCCTGCAAACCCATGACCTTGATGTGGTGGTTGACCGTATCAAAGTAGCCCATGACAACCCTGCGTTGCGACAGCGTTTGGCTGAAAGCGTTGAATCAGCACTGCGCTTGAGTGAAGGTCGGGCGTTGGCAGTGAATATAGACAGCGGAGCCTCCCACTGGTTTTCCAATCGTTTTGCCTGCCCGATTTGCAGTTATGCCTTCAATGAGTTACAGCCCCAGCTTTTTTCTTTCAATTCTCCGGTTGGAGCTTGCCCGACTTGTGAAGGCTTGGGGTGTATCACAGTGATAGATCCTCAAGGGGGAAGCCCCACCCCTTCATTCAACTTGGGCCATGCAGCCATCAAGGGCCGCGATCAGCGCCACCCCCATTCTGCCGGACGCCAGTACGAAGGCCGACCTATGCCGGTTGATGAAGATTTGGCGAGGTCTCAAACCACGCAAACCTGTCCTGATTGCCAGGGCTCACGATTGCGCCGTGAAGCCCGTCATGTATTTTTGCAGGGGGAAGATGCTTTTCCGGGTGAGCCTATTGAGAAAGTGTCTCATTGGACACTGGGCGAGTGCCTGAGATATTTTGAGGGCTTAAAGCTTCGCGGGGCCAAGGCGAGCATTGCGCACAAGCTGCTTCAGGAAATTCGATCCCGTTTGCAGTTTCTCAATGATGTCGGCTTGAATTATCTCAGTCTTGATCGAAGTGCCAGCACGCTCAGCGGTGGGGAAGCTCAGCGCATTCGCTTGGCCAGCCAGATTGGGTCAGGGCTCAGCGGGGTGATGTATGTCCTTGACGAGCCGAGTATCGGCCTGCATCAGCGTGACAATGACCGGCTGATTGCCACCTTGCGCCATCTTCGTGATTTGGGAAACTCGGTGTTGGTGGTCGAGCACGATGAAGATGCCATTTGGGCGGCTGATCATGTGATTGACATGGGCCCCGGGGCGGGTATTCATGGTGGTCGGGTGATGGCGCAAGGCACGCCCCAGGCCATCATGGCTGATCCACAATCATTGACTGGGCGTTACCTTGCGGGAACCTTGTCGGTGGCTGTTCGATCACGCCGGCCCATGCCCTCTGAACCCCCTGGAAAAGCCTGTCAGGGCTGGCTGCGTATCACTGGGGCAAGGGGTCACAACTTGAAAAATATCACGATCGATATCCCACTTGCACGTTTGACCTGTGTGACGGGCGTGTCGGGTTCCGGGAAAAGTACCTTGGTGAATGACACCCTTTATGCGGCTGTGGCTCACAAGCTTCATGGTGGGCGATTGAAAGAAGCCCCCTAGGATGAAGTGATCGGGCTGGAAGCCTTTGACAAGGTGATCAATATTGATCAAAGCCCGATCGGTCGCACGCCGCGCAGCAATCCTGCCACCTATACTGGGCTGTTGACGCCCATCCGAGAATTATTTGCTGAAATGCCCATGGCCCGAGAGCGCGGTTATGCCCCTGGGCGCTTTAGTTTTAATGTCGAAGGTGGGCGTTGTGAGGCGTGTCAAGGGGATGGCCTGATCAGGGTTGAAATGCATTTTCTG
>JBEIRS010000048.1:0-7997 GCA_040375795.1 Methylibium sp. | reverse complement strand
CGACTGAATCCAACCCGGCACCGACGGCTTGAGAAGGGAACACTGGGCCTTGATGGACCGGCACAGAAAGTGCCTGAGCCGGAAAATACAAGTGGTTCTGGGTGGATGCTTGTTTGGGGGAAAAATTTTCTTTCGAAGGTTCTGGGTGCCCACGGGACTTGACTGAGGCCGGAGATTTCACATCAAGCCTCTCTAAAGGTGTTGTGCCGCCATTGCGCCCAGCCCGCCATCGAAGGATGATCAGTCAAGTCAATTTGTAGCGGGGTGATTGACACGGCGCCTTGTGCCACAGCATAAAAATCAGTGCCTTCGCCGCATTCGCGGGCATCCCCGGCAGGCCCGATCCAGTAAATGGTTTCTCCTCGAGGATTGATCTGGCGAATCACGGGCTCGCTGGCGTGGCGGCGGCCCAACCGAGTGATTTGCTTTGGCAAAGATGCCGCATCAGGGCGGTTTGGGATATTCACATTGAGCAGGCAATGGGACCCTGGAGGCGGATTTTCCAGGATCGATTTGATCAGCTGACGAGCCACTTCTGTGGCAGCATCCAGGTGAGCCCAGCCTTTCTCAACCTGGGAAAAGGCGATGGAGCGCACACCAAAAAGATAACCTTCCATGGCCGCCGCCACGGTGCCAGAGTAAATTGTGTCGTCACCCATATTGGCGCCCTGATTGATGCCTGAAACCACCAGGTCAGGTTTACTGTCCAGAAGGCCGGTCAGAGCCACATGGACACAATCAGAGGGGGTGCCATTGATGTAGCGAAACCCGCTGGCGGCTCTCGAGACTGTCAGTGGGCGGGAAAGTGTCAGGGCATTGGAGGTGCCACTGGCATTTTGCTCGGGAGCAACCACCTCCAGTTCACCGAGGCCCTCGCAAGCTTTGACCAAAGCAGCCAGGCCAGGAGCCAAATAGCCGTCGTCGTTGGCAATCAGAATTTTGAATGACATAAATGCGATGATGGAAGTGGAACCCTCATTTAGGGGTGGCAACGCACACTCTCGATCGCACCAGCCCTGATAGCATGCCAAAAGTTCTCAAAAAACGAAAATTACTTCAAATCAGTGAGTGACAAATGGCGGTCAACGTTTTGATCATAGAAAATAACTTGGTGGCTCGAAATTTTTTGGGCCGGGTGGTTCGCGAAAGCTTCAGCGACAACATTGAAATTTTGGAGGCAACCACGCATGAGACAGCGTGCCATTTGCTGCAAAATTCCCTCAAGCATAAAGAAGAGTTGCGTTTTCAGTTAATTTTGTTGGATTTGGAGTTGCCTGGAGGCAACACCCTGGAGATTTTGTCATGCTTGCACGATGACCCGGCCATCAAGATCGTTACCACGCTTTATTCAGATGATGATACCCTTTTCCCTGCGCTTCAGTATGGTGCAGACGGTTACCTGCTCAAGGAAGATCGCTTTGAAGTGTTGGTCGAGGAACTGCAAAAAATTGTTCGTGGCACTCCTCCGATGAGCCCGGCAATCGCCAGGCGCTTGCTGGCGCTTTTTCGCGACAGCGGTGATTCGGGCTTTTCGAACAGCAGCCCAACGCCTTTGCATCATTGTTCTTTGCCCGAAACAGGCCATCGAGAGCATTTGTCGGTTGGGGAGCATGACGTCTTGAAATACCTCAGTAAAGGCTTTACCCTCAAAGAGATCGCCAAGTTGATGGGGATCAGATTATTTTCTGTGCATGATCATATTAAAAACATTTACGCCAAACTAAAACCACGTCCAAGTCAGGCCAACTTGCCTCGCCCATGATCGCCGGCACGTCGACCTGGCATTGCGCGACAAGCCCCCTCCCCTCGTCCTAAGGATCGTTGTGAACACCATTCAAGCCGGGTCCTTCCTGACCCTTCACTACCGACTGGCCGGCCCTGATGGGCGCGATGTCATCAATACCTTCCATGACAAGCCGGCCACCCTGGCCTTGGGCACGGGTGAGCTGGCTCCGGCCATCGAGCAAAAGCTGATCGGCCTTCCAGAAGGCGCACAGGCCACTTTTACATTGGCGGCAGGCGAAGCCTTCGGCCCCCGCAACCCCGAGATGCTGCAAAAAGTCAAACGCTCTTTGCTAAAGCAACTGGGTGACCCTGAGGAGGTGTACTCGGTGGGCGATGTGGTCGAATTCCCCACCCCTCATGGCCAAGGCAGCTACGCGGGTGCTGTGCGCGAAGTGTCGGACGCCTGGGTGCTGTTCGACTTCAATCACCCCCTGGCCGGCCTGCCCGTGAGTTTTGAAGTGCAAGTGATTGGGGTGCTTTGATGAGTATCACAGACATCCTTTTGGCCGAGCCGCGTGGCTTTTGCGCTGGCGTAGACCGTGCCATCGAGATCGTGGAGCGTGCCTTGAAGCGCTTTGGTGCCCCGGTGTATGTGCGCCATGAAATTGTGCACAACACCTATGTGGTCGATGATCTTCGATCCAAGGGGGCTGTTTTTATTGAAGACTTGGCCGAGGTGCCCACCGGTGCCACCCTGGTCTTCAGTGCCCATGGCGTGTCGCAGGCCGTGCGCCACGAGGCCGAGCAACGCGGCTTTCAAGTTTTTGATGCCACCTGCCCCCTGGTGACGAAGGTGCATGTGGAGGTGGCCAAGCTGCACCGCGAAGGGTATTCGTTCATCATGATCGGCCACAAGGGGCACCCTGAGGTCGAGGGCACCATGGGGCAACTCCAGGAAGGCATTCACCTGGTGGAAGACGTGGCTGATGTGGCCAAGGTGCCGCTGGGGCCACACGATCAACTGGCCGTTGTCACGCAGACCACCTTGTCGGTGGATGATGCCGCGGAGATTTTGGCCGCAGTAAAACAACGCTTTCCCCAGGTTCGTGAACCCAAACAACAAGACATCTGCTATGCAACCCAAAACCGCCAGGATGCAGTAAAAATACTGGCCCCCCAGGTGGATATTGTGATCGTGGTAGGCAGCCCAGCCAGCTCCAACAGCAACCGCCTGCGCGAATTGGCGCAACGCTTGGGGACCCCCGCTTACATGGTTGATCAACCCGATGATCTACAAGACGCCTGGTTTGAAGGCCGCCGCCGAGTGGGCCTGACCGCCGGAGCCTCAGCGCCCGAGATTTTGGTGCAACAGGTCATTCAACGCCTGCGCAGCCTGGGGGTCATCAGTGTACGCAGCCTGCCCGGGGTGGAAGAAACCATCCGCTTCCCACTGCCGCTGGGCTTGGGTGATAAATCCATGGCGGCCTCATGGTCCTGAGTCCTCTTGAAGCCCAAGGCCTGTAGCGGTTTGGGCGGCCCAGCATCCATTCTCTCTTGATTCCCTTTTTGTCTGGATTTTTCATGCTTGACATCAATCTGTTACGCAAAGACCTCCCGAGCGTGATTGCTCGCCTCGAAAGCCGCAAGTCACCACAGCCCTTCCTTGATGTTGCGCAGTTTCAAGCCCTTGAGGCCGAGCGCAAGGCCATCCAGACCCGCACCGAGGAACTCCAGGCCCAGCGCAATAGCCTGTCTAAACAGATCGGCCACATCAAGGCCCAGGGCGGCGATGTATCGCCCGTGATGGCCCAAGTCGGCGGGCTGGGCGATGAGCTCAAAGCTTCGGCGGAGCGCCTTGATGCCTTGCAGCTCAGGCTGTCTGAGATGCTGATGGGGTTGCCCAACCTGCCCCACCCGAGCGTGCCTGTGGGGTCTGATGAAACCGCCAATATGGAGGTACGCCGTTGGGGCAGCCCACGCCATTTTTCCTTCACCCCCAAAGATCATGTTGATCTTGGCACCCCTCTTGGCCTGGACTTCGACACTGGGGCCAAACTCGCGGGCTCGCGCTTCAGCTTCCTCAAGGGCCCCATCGCCCGCTTGCACCGCGCACTGGCGCAATTCATGCTCGATGTTCAAACATCTCAGCATGGCTACACCGAGTGCTACACGCCTTACATTGTGAACCGCGAGGTGCTCGAAGGCACTGGGCAACTGCCGAAGTTCAAGGAAGATATGTTTTGGGTGAACCGCGGCAGCGACACCAGCCACCCCGAGCAATACCTGATCTCGACCTCTGAGATTTCGCTCACCAATGCCGTGCGCGACATGATCTTGAGTGCCGACGAGCTGCCCATCAAGCTCACGGCCCACAGCCCTTGCTTTCGCTCAGAGGCCGGCAGCGCCGGCCGCGACACCCGCGGCATGATCCGGCAACATCAATTTGACAAGGTCGAGATGGTGCAAATCGTTCACCCCGATCAATCGTATGCCGCACTGGACGACATGGTTGGGCACGCCGAGGCCATCTTGCAACTGCTTCAACTGCCCTACCGGGTCATGTCCTTGTGCACTGGCGACATGGGCTTTGGTGCGGCCAAAACCTTTGACCTCGAAGTTTGGCTGCCGGCGCAAAACACCTATCGCGAAATCAGATCGTGCTCGAACTGCGAAGCTTTCCAGGCCCGGCGCATGCAAGCCCGCGTCAAGAACGAGCAAGGTAAAAACGAATGGGTGCACACGCTGAACGGCTCCGGCCTGGCCGTGGGCCGAACCCTGGTGGCCGTGCTCGAAAACCATCAACAAGCCGACGGCTCGATTGCCATCCCCGAGCCCCTGCGCCCCTATCTCGGCGGCCAGGCCAGCTTGAGCTCAAGCCACACAGTGCGGCACACTCAGAAACCATTTTGTGCCATCACAACAAAGGCCGCAAGCTGAAGTAGAATTTCACCCTCATCGTGACCCACACCAGGAGAGGTGGCAGAGTGGTCTAATGTACCTGACTCGAAATCAGGCGTACGGCAACGTACCGAGGGTTCGAATCCCTCCCTCTCCGCCAATACAAGCCCCCCAACTCGCTCAGTGGGCCTAGGAGGCGCTCAGAGCCCCGCACCACGCGGGGCTTTGCGTCCGCGCTACAAGCTGGCGGACTTGATGGCAGAAATGCCGCAAGGGCTGCCGCGAGTCGAGGACTGGGATGATATGCCTTCAGTCGGATTGGAGCAAAGCTGATGGAGTACTTACCAAACCGCGGGGACATCGTGCATCTCGACTTTGATCCGTCCTCCGGCCGGGAGATGAAGCGGCCGCACTTCGGTCTTGTGCTGAGCGGAAAGGCCTTCAATCAGCAAGAGCTGGCAATGATTTGCCCTATTTCGCAGGGGGCTGCGGCTGCCGTCCGTACCTATGGGATGGGGAATCGGGGCAAGGTCACTTTATTGAGTCGGCACCCAGTTTCCGTGGAACCCGATCGGGATGATGTGCGGGATGGTCACTGTGGCCACAGCAGGGCCGGTGAAGTTCTGCGCATCGAGGATGACAAAGTCGGTGGTCTGCTGTTTTGCGTTGACAACGAAGCCCATCAACCACCCCTCGCCTTCGGCGGCATCGGAATGGCGTGGCTCGAAGACAAACTCACCGACGTGTCTGCCGGATCCGAAATCGTGTAACTCGCGACGGCCTGCATGCAGGTCATGGTGGATGAGCACCTGATCGGGAACGAAGGGGCCGTCACCATCACGTTTCAGGCCCACCGTATAGGCATGGCGGTAAGGCTGGCCCAGCCGCCGCTCATCAGGCCGCGGGAATTCCTGTGGATGATCATCGATGAGCTTGCGCCTGACCTGGTGCGCCACGGGGTCAATGACCCAGCGTTCGAAGCGTGAGCCCTTGCCGTCGGGGCCCAGGCGGCTGTCGTCGAACATTGTGGCATGCGCCACCACATCGAGAATGACTTGACCTTCGTCCGTCTCAAAACCATTGCAGGGGTGGAAGACATAACACGGATCCACGTCGCACCAAATGACCTTGCTGCCCGGTGCATCCTTCTTTAGTAGCCCCACCCGCGCGCGATGCGCCGGGTTCCACTTGTAAGGGAAGTTGTAGCCGGCAACCAGCGTGGCCATTGAGAAGGTGACAGGCAGGTCGAGCACAATCACGTACTGGCGAGTGACCATGCAGTCATGTACGCTGGGGCCATGCTGCACCGCAATCGGCTCCTCTCGCTTGACGCGGCCATCGGGGCCCACCACCACGTGACGGATGGTGTTTGGGTCGGTCGCGTCGTAGCAGATGGCGTGCAAGTCGCCGGTTGTCGTGTCGAGGTGGCCATGAGCCGAGAACGAGCCCTTTAAGGTGCCATTGAAGGGGTTATGTGCCAGCGTTTGAAGCTCCTCACCAATTTCGACCGGGTACGCGCCAGCTTCAACCAGCGCCCAAACCTGACCACCATGGCCAATCACATTGGTGTTGACAGTGCCATCATGGTTGCGCGGTCCGGGCGCGGGCTCTTCGCCTAGCGCCTTGCTGACGGCGGTGGAGCGGATCCAGCGGTTGCGATACCACAGCGCCTGCCCGTCTTTGAGTCGCAGCCCGTGCACCATGCCGTCGCCGAGGAACCAGTGATGGCTGGCAGCAACGGGCGCGCCGATGGGGTTGGGGCCATTGCGCAGGTAGCGGCCATCCAGCGACGCTGGAATGGTTCCGGTGACAAGCAGATTATTTAGCGTGTACTCGCGATCCATGGGCGCATTCAAGCCGGTCAGAAAAGGGTTGGGGACAGCCAGATCGGTCATACGATTGCGGTTGAATTCCGCCAACTTCATGATTCCTTGAGTGACGGTCTTTCGAATAAAGGATTCGATGGGGCTGCTCATGTGGGTGGACTCCTGCTGGGCGCCTGTGCTGTGTGGGCGGATGGTGAATGATGCAATAATGTTGACAGCAATTACATTGTCTCGACAAATGATTACAGTGTCAACATGATGTCATCAAAGCCAAGGGAAGAGAAGTCAGGGCCCTACCACCATGGTGACCTGCGCAACGCGCTCATTGAAGCCGGGCTCCGCTTGCTCGAAGCACGCGGAGCCGATCATTCACTGGATGATTTGGGGCTGCGCGAATTGGCGCGCGAGGTTGCTGTCAGCCCAAGCGCGATTTACCGCCATTTTCCGGACAAGCATGCGTTGAAGTCTGCCCTGGCCTGCGCGGGTCTGGCGCATTTGGCCCAGAGTCAGCAGCAAGCCAGCGCACAGGCCGGCGGCGGGACTGCCGGCTTCTTTGCCAGCGGCCTAAGTTACGTGAAGTTTGCGGCTGAGCACCCGGCATTGTTCCGGCTCGTCTTTAGTCATGCGCAGCCTGATGACCTGCTGGACGCTTCACCTGACACGGTGTCGGCGGCGATGCGCAGCCTGCGCGAAGACATCGCCTCCTTGATGCCACCAGGGTGTACTGCCGCCGAGCGCAAGGCCGCGGTCCTGCACGCCTGGGCCCTTGTGCATGGCTTGGCTCTTTTGGTCCTAGACCGGCAGATCCCCGCCGACTGGGATCTGATTAAGAAGGTGCTTGCGGGCTTCGGGGCGTTATTCAAGTTGCCCAGAAAATGATCAAGGCAGGAGAGTGAAATGAATAAGAAGGCTTTTGTGTCGTTGGCCCCTCAAAACCGTAGATGTTATTTCCCAGGAATTGCCCATGCATAACCCACAACACCAAAACCTGGTCGGCTTCATCTGGAACATCGCCAACAAGCTGCGCGGCCCCTATCGTCCGCCACAGTACCGCCGCGTCATGCTGCCGCTGATTGTCCTGCGCCGCTTTGATCTGGTGCTGGCCGAAAACAAACAAAAGGTGCTGGATGAAAAGAAGCGCCTGGACGACAAAGGCATCACTGGCCCGGCGCTGGAAAAGGCGCTGTCACGCATCGCCGCCGCCGACCGCCAGCAGGAGCTGTTCAACACGAGCGGTTTCACCTTTGAGAAGCTGCTGGGCGATGCGCCCAACATCGCGGGCAACTTGATTGCCTACATCCAGGGCTTCTCGCCGCGCGCCCGCGACATCTTCGACAAGTTCGAATTTGAAGCAGAAATCGCCAAGCTGGACGAGGCAAACCGGCTTTTTCTGATCATCAGAGAGTTTTGCTCGGCAGACATCGACTTGTCGCCTCAGGCCATCAGCAATTTGCAGATGGGCTACCTGTTCGAAGAGCTGGTGCGAAAGTTTAACGAGCAGGCTAACGAAGAAGCCGGGGATCACTTCACCCCGCGTGAAGTGATTCG
>JBEIRS010000112.1:0-5272 GCA_040375795.1 Methylibium sp. | reverse complement strand
TCTTTTTGACCGCTGCTTTCCTTGCGATCGGGACTCAGCGAATTGAGTTTTATAGAGTGGCTTTGGTATGGGATTGGCTCAGCGGATCAGCAATACTGGGGTGCGGCATTGAGCCAATACTTTGGTACTCACTGAACCCAAAATCAAACCTGCCAAGGGGCTGTGGCCGTGGCTGCCCATAATCAGCAGATCATACTCTCCTCCTTCGGCATGTTGTGCAATGGCTCGGGCAGGGTCTCCTTCCAAGATCAGTGAATCCAGTGGCCATTTTTTTTGTTCTGCAAAGCTTCGTACGGGGCGCAAAACACCTTCGGCTTCTTCAAGTAAAGATTGATGAATTCGATCCGGGTCTGCATAGATTTCAGCCACAGAAGGAAGCGTGGGAAGCACGGTGATGGCAGTAAATTGATGGTGAGCACCGAGCAGTTCTTCATGAGCGGCCAAATACGCAAGCATGCGTTTGCTGTAGGCGCTGCCGTCAATCGCCAAAAGAACTTTCATGAGTTTCTCCAAGTTCGCTAAGCCGGAAAATTTTGTATGAGGCAGCTTTTGAACTGATTGATGCTGATCAAACCTTGCTTTGAAAATCCTATCCTTTCAGCTGGTGATGCAGGGAAAAACGGTTTTTTTGACCACCACCCATGCCTCTTTTTCGTGAGGAGGGAAGGGTTGATATTGATCAAGGCAGGGGCAGCATGAAAGGGTATGGTGAATGCACGATTGATGATCTGGAGACCCTGCATGAGCCCTATCCAGTCTATTTTGTTGCATGTGGATGCCTCTTTGCATTGTGCTGATCGATTGAAGCTGGCGCACCACCTTGCTGAGCCTCATTATGCCAATGTGACGGCGATGTTTGCGGAAATGCCAGCCTCGATGCGCTACCCCTATACTTTCACAATTGGGCCTGAAGTGTATGCAGTCATGCAGAACTATGAAACTGCTCGACTTGAACGTGCCAAGGCTTTATTTGAAAAATCACCTTTGGCCACTCAGTCGGTTTCGCAGTGGCTGGTTTCGCATGGAGACCCGGTTCAAGAATTGGTTCGGCAGGCCTGGTTCAGTGATTTGGTGGTGATCGGCCAAAAAGAGCCTGAAAGTGATGATCGCCCGGATCTGCCGAACTCTTGGGTTGAGTCCGTCCTGGTACTGAGTGGCAAACCAACGTTGGTGGTGCCTTATATCGGTGTGCCTCGACTGCCGGGGCAGCATGTGCTGGTGGCCTGGAAAGAAACCCGGGAAAGTGCACGGGCACTCAGTGCTGCTTTGCCATTTTTGCAAAAAGCAAACAAAGTGCATGTGGCAAATTGGTCTGCTGAATCTGCTTCAAATGCCCGCGAGACTCCCTCGGTGGCTCAGCTTGAAGCCTACTTGCGTCACCATGACGTGGTTCCAACTTTTCATTTGCATGGCAAGGGCACGCCCAAGGTAGGGGAGCAGCTTTTATCACTCGCTGCCGACCTGGAAGTTGACATGATCGTGATGGGCGCTTATGGGCACAGCCGAGCGCGTGAATGGGTATTGGGCGGTGTGACACGAACTTTACTTGAAACCATGACTGTACCCCTGTTGATGGTGCATTGAGCATTTAATGGTTGCGCCGATAGGTGACAAAATCATAGCGCAGGCCCTGGGCTGACTCAGCGCTGTTGCGGGAGATTTCTGTAAAGTCTTCTGCATTCCACGCTGGAAAAAAAGTGTCAGCTTTGGGGTAGTCATCGATTTCAGTCAAAATCAATTCTTTGGCCAGAGGCAGGGCTAAAGCATAAATTTGTGCCCCTCCAATCACGAATACTTTGGGTGCTTGGCCTGCCAGCGATAACGCTGCAGAAAAATCACCAGCCAAAGAAGCACCAGGTACGGATCGACGTGGGTCATGGCTGATGACAATATTATGGCGACCATGTAAAGGCCGGCCAATAGAATCCCACGTTTTTCGACCCATGATCACGGGGTAACCCAAGGTCATGCGTTTGAAATGTTGCAAGTCTTCAGGCAAGTGCCACAACAAAGCATTTTCCCGGCCAATCGCCCCGTTGCGGGCAACAGCGGCAATCAAACTCAATATGGGGGAGGGGGAGGAAGACATACTTATTTCAGGGAAGCTAGTGTCTAGTCTAGGGTTTATTGATGCCAGTCTGGGTGAGGTTTTTTAAAGTGTTTTTACCGTGTGATTCTACCTTTTGATTTTTAAGCATCTATCAGATGATTGAGGATATTCAATTTTTGGAGAGGCTGATGGAAGTTGCAGAGTTCAACCCTCAATTGCTTCAAATTGATATTCCCACACGGCCTGATGCATTGGCAAAATTGGCAGGTTTATTGGCCAAAGAAGATGTGAATATCTCCGAATTGGCAAATTTGATCGAAAATGATATGGCGCTGGCTGCTTCGGTCATGAAGGCGGTCAATTCTTCTTTATATGGCATCAAAGGCCGGGCAAAAAATGTACATCAAGCCGCGTCTTATCTTGGTATGCGTGAAATCTCTGCCCTGGCTTATGAAATTAGTGTCCGCTCTGTGTTTCCACAGGCACAAGAGCTGGGCGACCTATGGAGCCGGGCTTCAATCAGGGGCTTGCTGATGGGGCGCTTGGCCCAAGCACTCAGTATGGACGCCTGGAGTGCGCATACGGCTGGCCTTTTTGAAGAATGTGGCAAAGCAGTTTTTTTCAGGCACGATCGCAAAGCCTATCAAAATATTTTATCAACCGCTAAAAATGATCTAGAACTGGTCATCCTAGAGCAAAAAACATTCAAAGTCGGTCATGACACGCTAGGTGCGAAGTTGTGCGAAAACTGGGGCCTTTCTCCTGCCACCGTGACAAGCGTAGCGCATCATGTCCAGGTCAGCTATTCTCACCAATTGCCCAGAATTTCCGGCCGCTCTGTGTGCGTTCTTTCAGCCCTGGCCAATACTCTCATGAATGAGCCTGAGCAATTGGAAGAAGTCGCACTGGCACTGGCCCCCCAAGCCATGCTTGATCAAAGTCTGCTCATCAAGGGCGCACTCAAAGTGAAAGAGAAAATCGACAATGCCTTGGAGGAGGGGTAGAGCCAGCAGAATTTAATGATGTCTTTATTTGAATAAGGACAAAAATTTATGCACTGATGGCTATCTCTGACGGGCATCGTTCTTGGTATTTTTATGTGTCCGGTCTTCGGGCATAGGGGGTGATGTGCATATTGATTTTCCCCCTTGACGCTCAAAGACCGTGTAGCGGTGCCATGGATCGGCACCAAGCAGCCATTGAGTTCCAATGGGGAGAAAAATAAAATCAGCCTCTTTATCATGGCGCACTCTCACCGTGCCATTCATGATGCGGGCCTGCATGGGATCTTGCTGGGTATTGACAAGACCTCGATCCGTAAACTCAAGTTCACGCATTAAGCCAATATCATTGAGAGAGCGAAAAGTACCGCAGGGTAAAAATTTTGCGGGTTTGATGTCAGCCAGTCGTGGTGCGCCCAGCTTCTCAAGGGCTTCATGGCCCATACAAGCCAGTTTGCCAAGTTGACGTTGGCAGGCGTGACTTAAAAGGGCTTTGGCAGGAAGGTAGTATCCAGCATCCCACAGGCGGGCAGTCGCTTGACGGCACAGCTCTGGAGAGCTGATTTTTTGGCAAGCACTGGCGAGTTCATTGAAGTATGCGGGAGGCCAGTTTGGCGCGGGGGATCCTGGCATCGTGTTGCGCCTGATTTCTGGAATTTGAGGCATCAATGAGCGACTCAGCAGCGACCCGCAGGTGTCTTCGGGGGCATTGGCTTGTGCGCACTCGTCGGGATTTTGTTGGAGTGTCGATTTGGCTTGATCTGACTCATGGTCTCGCAACTCAGCCAGTTTCAGGCAGGCATAAGCCAAGCCTTGTTGACAAAGACTCTGTAAACTGAGTGTGTCTTTTTGATCATACGCTGAAGTTGCGCAGAAAAATTCATCGGTGCCAGCGTATGCTGGCGGACAGCGGGGTGTTGAGGGTGTTTTCACCGAACAATCGATCCATTGTTCACGACGATAACGCTCTTGAAATAAACCCTTGTGCAGGCTTTCGAATTGTTGCCCATCGGCCTGAATCTGGTAATGATTGATTTGGCCGGTTTCTAGGTCACGCAATCTCAAATGATTTTCATGAAGGTCTACCCGGTGGACGCTTTGGACTTCTTGATTTTCGATGACCTTGGCGAAAAGGTTGTCAGAAAAAATGACCCAGCGATTGGCGCCAGCTTGATCCTTGAGGTAGGCTCCACAGAGTGGGTTGGCCTTTGCGCTGAAAGCCGAAATAAAGATCATAAAAACCAGTGAACTTCTCATAAAACTCTTTCCTTCAAATGGTGAATCGGCCTGGAGCCTCTCAGTCCCATTCTTGTAATACTTTGTTTGATGCGGTGACCATGTCACACAGGGTTTGCCATTTGGACAGCACGGCCTCAGGTGAAATATCGGTGAGCCGGCTGGCGCCGCCTTGATCTCCCCCCAGTGTCATGACAGGTGCCGTTGGTGGCCTGGGGCGCCAGCGTTCAGCACCGAAAATAGAGTACAGAACCACCAAAGGGCAGTCCATGGCTCCGGCGGCATGGGCCGGCCCTGTGTCAACACTGATCATGCTGTGGGCTCGCTTGGCCAGAGCCAGCAAGCGGTCAATGGCAAGTTCTTTGGTGAGGTTATGAACCCGTGGGTCGCGAGTGTGATGCCTGATTTTTTCAACCAGGCCATATTCACGGGGGGACCCGCACATCAGTATGCGGCTTTGTGGTAACAAATGGCGCACGCCTTGAATGACTCGAGCCCAATACTCTGGTGGCCAGTGTTTGGCGTGATTCGAGGTGCCGAGTTGGCCGCGTTTGTGGGTTTTTTTGTGGCCAGCTTGCACCAAAACCAAGGGGTCAAGGTGCCAATCGTGATACTTTAGCCATTGCTGACAGGCTTGGCGTGATGACTGGCTGATAAACAGGGCAGGGCGGGGAGGAATACGGCCCGCAGGCAATGCTGGGGGGGGCTGTAGCCCAGCGGGGGTTCTTTGGGCCACATCAAGCCACCAATCAGCCCAGTGAATACGATCTCCGGGCCAGTCATCCCAGGGCTTGTCAATATAACTTGGGGGTATTTTGGCGCGGGTCAAGAGGTCAAACCCGTCAGGGTCCCGTTCGCAGAAGTACACCGGCCCTGGGCCACGGGTTTTGAGCCAATCGACCGCCCGCCACTGACTGGGGGTAAGCCAATACGGGGCTTTACGACTGCTCAGCATTTGAATATGCCTGATATGAGTGTTTCCAGC
>JBEIRS010000134.1:0-4474 GCA_040375795.1 Methylibium sp. | reverse complement strand
CACCCAGAGAAACCGCATGCAGCCACAAGCGTGGCGGTACATCAATGCCTCTCTCTATGGGGTCATAGTGACCCCATCGCTGAAGCAGGGCATGACGATACAGCGGCTCAGTGCGACTGCGCCACAACAGCTTTAAAAGATAAAAGGGCTGAATCAGCCACAAGACAAAAGAGTAAATTTTGAGAATTAAAGTTTGCCCCAGGGTAAGCTCCACTTTGGGTGCAAGAAGCTGGCTCAACGAGGCGACGTGGGGGTTCATGTCCTTCAGTGAGTGACCGTCGCAATTTGAGCATCAGGCTTGACCCTAAGCAGCACCTGCATAAAATCAGATTCAATGCGCCGCAATGCCGCCTGAGTGTGCCCTTCAAAGCGAAGCACCAAAACTGGGGTCGTATTTGAGGCTCGAATCAAGCCAAAACCATCAGGGTAATCGGCACGCAGGCCGTCGATGGTACTGATCTCAGCACCTGGGAATTGATCAATTGTTAACAATTGATCAAGCACTGCACGAGGCTCACCCTCTAGACAAGGCACATTGAGCTCTGGGGTGCTAAAACTACAGGGTAGATCATTCAAAACCTGACTCGGGTTGGCCGAGCGGCTCAAAATTTCAAGTAGTCGTGCCGCCGTATAGGTGGCATCATCAAAGCCATACCAACGCTCGCCGAAAAAAATATGCCCGCTCATTTCGCCTGCCAGGGGTGAACCCGTGGCTTTCATCTGGGCCTTGACTAAGGAGTGGCCTGTCTTCCACATCATGGGGACACCCCCTGCTTGACGAATGGCAGGCGCCAAATGCTGCGTACACTTGACATCGTAAAGAATGGTCGCGCCTGGTTGACGCTGCAAAACATCTTGCGCCAAGAGCATGATTTGACGATCTGGAAAAATAATCTGACCATCTTGAGTCACAACGCCCAATCGGTCGCCATCGCCATCGAAGGCCAAGCCCAGCTCGGCACCTGTCTCGGCCACCATCTTGATCAACTCGGCAAGGTTTTCGGGTTGACTGGGGTCAGGATGGTGATGAGGAAATTGCCCATCAACCTCTGAGTAAAGTTCATGAACATGACAGCCGAGTGCACGTAAAATGCGCGGTGCCGAGGCGCCTGGAATACCATTGCCTGAATCAACAACAATCTTCATCGGCCGTTTAAGCTGACAATCATTCACAATCCGTGCCTGATACTCAGCCAACACATCAAGATGTGTACGGTGTCCCTGTCCTTGCGTATAAGTTTCAGTTTCCATCAAGCGCCGGATTGCCTGAATATCTTCACCATAAATGGCTCGGCCTGCAAGCACCATTTTGAAACCGTTGTAATTTTTGGGGTTGTGGCTGCCAGTAATTTGAATGCCACTACGACAACCAATGTCCCCCCGAGTTGCGGCCACATAATAAAGCATGGGGGTTGTGACGGCGCCCAGATGAATCACATTCACCCCGGTAGACTCAAGCCCAAAAATCAAGGCTTCGAGAAGTTGAGGTCCTGAGATGCGCCCATCACGACCAACCGCGACCGCCTGATCTCCTGAAGCCAGGGCTTGGGTGCCAAAAGCCCGACCCAAATGCTCGGCAAAAGACGGATGGAGGGCACTGCCGACCAAGCCCCGGATATCGTAGGCTTTGAAAACGGAAGGAGTGACTTGCATGATGATTGTCCAATTGAAGCCTACTAAAAAAACTTAAATGTGGGCCGTTGCAACACCCAGAAGACCAGTCTGGATTGCACAACCAGCGTGCGCCATGACAAGTGCGGTGGAAACAAGTACTTTGCACTGTCATGCTGCGCGCAGTCGCAGCATCCAGGAAATCATCAAGGGAGAGCTCAGTCTAGGAAATCAAACTTCCGAGCATCTCGTCTTGATGGCATTCCTTACAAAAAGAGAATAGATCTTATCTGCTGAAAAAAATAGCAGCCCCATCAATGTTTAAAGCCTTCAATCCCGGTGGATGGAGCGGTTGCGGGTTCGGCTTGAGGTTCTTTGAGTGCATCTTCCTCTGGCAGGGGCTTGGGAACAGATTCCAGAGCCACTTCCAGAACTTGATCAATCCATTTGACAGGCACAATTTCGAGATTGTTTTTGACATTCTCGGGAATTTCTTGCAAGTCTTTGACGTTCTCGTGAGGAATCAATACCGTTTTAATGCTGCCCCGATGCGCAGCCAGAAGCTTTTCCTTGAGGCCGCCAATGGCGGTGACTTCACCCCTGAGGGTGATTTCTCCGGTCATGGCAACGTCCGCACGCACTGGAATACCCGATAAAGATGACACCAGGGCGGTGGTCATGGCAATACCTGCGCTGGGGCCATCTTTGGGCGTGGCGCCATCTGGAACGTGAATATGGATGTCTCGTTTTTCAAAAAGCTCATCGCGTAGACCAAGGCGACGAGCTCTGCTGCGAACCACAGTACGTGCCGCTTCCACGGACTCTTTCATGACATCGCCCAAAGAGCCTGTGCGAGTGATATTGCCCTTACCAGGCATGACCACTGATTCGATGGTGAGGAGATCCCCGCCAACTTCGGTCCAGGCCAAGCCAACCACTTGTCCAACTTGATTTTGTTTTTCGGCCTGACCAAAGTCATATTTGCGTACCCCGAGATAATCATGAAGATTGTCTAGGGTGACGACCACTTTGCCAGAATTTTTATGAAGTTGACTACTTTTAATTACTTTTCGGCATATTTTGGAAATTTCACGCTCAAGAGAGCGAACCCCTGCTTCGCGAGTGTAGTAACGAACGATGCCCAGGAGGGCTGATTCACTTAGTTCAAGTTCGCCATCTTTGACACCGTTATTTTTGGCTTGCTTTGGAAACAGATAACGTTTTGCGATATGAAGCTTTTCATCTTCGGTGTACCCTGATAAACGGATCACCTCCATTCGGTCTAGCAGGGCAGGGGGGATGTTCATTGAGTTGGATGTGGCAATAAACATCACCTCAGACAAATCAAAGTCAACCTCGACATAGTGATCTGAAAAAGTGTGGTTTTGTTCTGGGTCAAGGACTTCAAGCAAAGCGCTGGCAGGATCACCTCGGAAGTCGGTGCCAAGTTTGTCAATTTCATCAAGCAAAAACAAGGGGTTTCGAGTGCCTACTTTGGTGAGGCTTTGTAGCACTTTGCCCGGCATTGAACCAATATAAGTGCGTCGATGCCCACGGATTTCGGCTTCATCTCGTACGCCCCCCAAGGCCATACGAACAAATTTTCGACCTGTGGCCCGGGCCACAGATTGACCCAAAGACGTTTTCCCGACACCCGGGGGCCCCACCAGGCACAAAATGGGAGACTTGACCTTTTCGACGCGCTGCTGGACGGCCAAATATTCGAGAATTCGATCTTTGACCTTGTCAAGGCCAAAGTGATCTTCATTCAAGACTTCTTCGGCATGAGCAAGATGATGTTTGATTTTGGTGCGTTTGGCCCAAGGCAAATTGATGAGCGTTTCAATGTAATTGCGCACCACCGTGGCCTCTGCTGACATGGGTGACATCAGCTTGAGTTTTTTAAATTCGGCATCCACTTTTTTGCGGGCCTCTTTGCTCATTTTGGCCGCAGTGATTTTGTTTTCTAACTCTTCCATGTCGGCGCCATCTTCGCCGTCACCGAGCTCTTTTTGGATTGCCTTGACCTGTTCATTGAGGTAGTATTCGCGCTGGCTTTTTTCCATCTGGCGCTTGACACGGCCACGAATACGTTTTTCTACCTGAAGAATATCGACCTCATGTTCAAGGAGTTCGAGTAACTTTTCGAGACGTTGATCGACCTGAAAAATCTCCAAGATGGATTGTTTGCTCTCTAGCTTGAGGGGTAGATGGGCGGCAATGGTGTCAGCCAGGCGGCCTGCGTCATCAATGGCAGCAATACTGGTGAGGATTTCCGGGGGCAATTTTTTATTGAGTTTGACATACTAGTCAAACTGCTGGGTGACTGCACGCCGTAAGGCTTCGATTTCAGCATGCGGCTCTAGGGTGGGCTCAATCGGCATGATTTCGGCGACAAAATGTTCACCGTTATCTTTGATTTCGTGCGTATGGGCACGTTGAATCCCTTCAACCAAAACCTTGACTGTCCCATCAGGGAGTTTCAGCATTTGTAAGATGCTTGAGATGCATCCAACATCAAACATGTCATCAGCTTTGGGCTCATCTTTACCGGCAGCTTTCTGGGCCACCAACATAATTTGCCGACCGTCCTCCATGGCTGCTTCGAGGGCCTTGATAGACTTGGGGCGCCCAACAAAGAGTGGAATGACCATGTGTGGAAAAACAACCACATCGCGCAGGGGCAGCAACGACAGGGTCATGGGAACAGCGGGCAGTGCGGGATGTTCAGACATCGAAAACCTCTCTTTCTGAACCCCATAATTGGGGATCAAACTTTGAATTACAAGGATTTATGTGGTGGTAGTGCACCACAGAGCAAAATCATTTGAGAAGTACTCAGGGCAAAACACACACCTTTTTG
>JBEIRS010000146.1:0-4255 GCA_040375795.1 Methylibium sp. | reverse complement strand
GCTGGAAACTTTTTTGAGCAGGGCATAGGGGAGTTCGGCCCAGTCGGCGGTCATAAAATCGCTGGTTTGAACAGCACGTAAAGCCACGACATAATCATAGGTACGCCCATCGCCCATAACGCCGACACTTTTGACAGGCAAGAAAACTGCAAACGCCTGGCTGGTGAGTTCATACCAAGTTTTGCCGGTGGCCGCATCGCGAGTGTTGCGGAGCTCTTCGATAAAAATAGAATCAGCACGACGTAGCAGGTCTGCATATTCAGGCTTGACTTCTCCGAGAATGCGAACCCCCAGCCCGGGGCCTGGGAAGGGATGACGGTCAACCATGTCCGGGGGTAAGCCCAAGGCCACACCGAGTTCGCGCACTTCATCTTTGAATAACTCACGCAGGGGTTCAAGCAGTTTGAGCCCCAAGGTTTCGGGCAAGCCCCCCACGTTGTGATGACTTTTGATGGTGGTGGCTTTTTTGGCCCCACCACTTTCAATCACATCGGGGTAAATGGTGCCCTGGGCCAGCCAGCGTGCCGATTTCAGCTTAGACGCCTCAGCCTGAAAAACTTCCACGAACTCACGTCCGATGATCTTGCGTTTGGCTTCAGGATCAGTCACCCCCTGGAGTTTGGAAAGAAACTGTAGGCTGGCATCGACATGGATGACGTTGGCGTGCAGACGTCCTGCAAACATATCCATCACCATCTGCCCTTCGTTCAGGCGCAGCAGGCCATGGTCTACAAAAACGCAGGTGAGTTGATCACCGATGGCGCGGTGAATCAGGGCTGCCGCCACGCTTGAATCGACCCCCCCAGAAAGGCCAAGAACCACTTCTTCGCCACCCACTTGCTGGCGAATACGCGCGACGGCCTCTTCGATATAGTTGCCCATGACCCAATCAGGGCGGGCTTTGGCAATGTGGAGAACAAACCGCTCCAGCAGCGCCTTGCCCTGCACTGTGTGAGTGACTTCAGGGTGAAACTGCACCGCATAATAAGCACGAGATTCATCGGCAATGCCGGCAATCGGGCAACTCGGGGTCGATGCCATCAGTTTGAAACCCGGTGGAATGGCGGTCACTTTGTCACCGTGACTCATCCAAACCTTGAGCATGCGCTGGCCTTCAGGGGTTTGAAAGTCTTCGATGCCCTCCAGAAGAGGCGTGTTGCCATGAACACGCACCTCAGCGTAACCAAACTCTCGGTGGGTACTGGGCTCAACCTGCCCGCCCTGTTGCACTGTCATGGTGAACATGCCATAGCAAATACCGAGAACGGGTACTTTCAAATCCCAGACCGACTGAGGAGCCCGAAGTTCCTGGGCTTCGTAGGTTGAGGCGTGACTGCCAGACAGAATGATGCCTTTGGGGGCAAAATTTTGAATGAATTCATCACTGACATCGGCTGGGTGGATTTCACAGTAGACATAGGCCTCTCGCACTCGACGAGCGATGAGTTGGGTCACTTGGGATCCAAAGTCAAGGATCAGAATTTTATCGTGCATATCAGGCTCGCAAAAAAACGCCAGGAATGAAAAGATCAAGAAGCAGGCTGGCTGACGAGCTTGTTCTTGTCATGATGTTTTGTGAAGTGCCAGATCGCCACGTACAACGCCAAGGCTTGCAACAAAGCACAAAGAAAAAACGGAGCCCCGAGCCGCCAATCATGGGAGGGCAAATGCGACACCACCGTGAACAAGGAGCCCCCAAGCAGAGGGGCCAACACCAGCATCAGGCTATTCACTGCCGAGATGGCACCCAAGGTTTTCCCCTGGGCATGAGCCTCTGCGGCATTGGAAATCATGCTCTGCAAGGCCGAGGCTGCCGAAAAGCCCAGTACATTGGCGATGATCACGACAAACATCATCCAGCCTTGGTTGGCCAGACCCCATAACAGGTAAGCACAAGTGCCCGAGAACAATCCAAGACAAGTTAACTTGGCAGCACCCCAGCGGGCCAGCAGACGACGCAGCAAAACACCTTGAACCAGCACAGAAGCCAAGCCAACAAAAAACAGCGATAAACCATTTTCCAGGGGACCCCAATGGAAACGAAAATGGTTATAAAGCCCCCAGACAGAATGCAAAATGAATTGGGCCAAAGCGGACAATCCCAACACAAACACCAAAGGTGCTACGCCTTGAAGACGAGCCAGTGATCGAAATGAGCTCCATGGATTGGCGCGCCACCAAGCCACCGGGCCACGTTGCTCAGGCGGAAGAGACTCGGGTAACACATACAAACCGTAGATCAAATTCAAGACTGCCAGGCTGCCAGCCACCCAAAACGGCCAGTGCAGATCAATTTGAGCCAAAAAACCACCCAAGGCCGGGCCCATTGTAAAGCCCACGCCAAACATGGCCCCCAGCATACCAAATTGACGGGCGCGGTCTTCTGGTTTGGTAATGTCAGCCACATAGGCATTGGCCACGGCGGCATTGGCCTGCAAAGCACCTCCCAAGGCACGGGCCCAAACCACCATCGCCACCGTGGAGGCCAAAGCTGTGGCAAAGAAGCTCAGGGCAAAACCGCAAAACCCCAGCAGTAAGACAGGCCGACGACCATAGCGATCACTCAGTGCCCCAAGCACACTGGCGCCAAAAAAATTGGCCAAACCAAAGGCCGCAGCTGCAGAGACCGTCCAGAAGGATTGCTCGGTAGGTGAGGTGGTCAGGCTGCCGAACAGGGCTGGCAACACGGGCACCACCATGCCGACAGCGAACATATCAATCAATACAGTCACCATGATGAAGCGCATGGCCGCAGACGGTGAATGACGAGGAAAAGATGGCATATCAAGAAGCGGGCCGGGCAAGGTTACTCCATACGATAATTGGGAGCTTCCTTGGTGATTTGCACGTCATGGACATGGCTTTCACGAATGCCTGCCGAGGTGATCTCGACAAACTGGGCCTCAGCGTGCATTTGAGGAATGGTGGCACAACCACAATAGCCTAAAGCGGCACGCAAGCCCCCGGCCATCTGAAACACAATATTGACCATGGAACCCTTGTAAGGCACACGGCCTTCAATACCTTCAGGCACGAGTTTGTCGGCATTTGGGTTCAGCCCGTGTGTATCTTGGAAGTAGCGATCCGCACTGCCTTGCTGCATGGCTCCAATTGAGCCCATGCCACGATAACTTTTGTAACTGCGCCCCTGAAACAGGACAATTTCACCCGGGGCTTCTTCGGTACCTGCAAACATACCGCCCATCATGACCGTGGCCGCACCGGCTGCAATGGCTTTGGCGATGTCCCCTGAGTAACGGATACCGCCGTCGGCAATCAGGGGCACCCCGGTGCCCTCAAGGGCCTTGGCCACATTGTCAATGGCGGTAATTTGTGGCACACCCACCCCAGCCACAATGCGTGTGGTGCAAATCGAGCCTGGGCCAATTCCGACCTTCACACCGTCAGCCCCAGCATCCACCAGGGCCAATGCCGCGGCACCCGTGGCAATATTGCCCCCTATAACATCGACCTGCGGGAAATTTTGCTTGACCCAGCGAACCCGATCAATCACGCCGCTACTGTGGCCATGCGCCGTGTCAACCACCAAGGCATCAACCCCAGCCTTGACCAAGAGTTCAACCCGTTGCTCCGTGCCTTCGCCAACCCCTACTGCAGCACCAACGCGCAGCTTGCCTTGGGCATCACGCGCAGCATTGGGAAAATTTCTTTGCTTGTTGATGTCCTTGACGGTGTAAAGCCCACGCAGTTCAAAGGCTTGGTTCACCACCAGCACCCGCTCAAGTTTGTGCTTATGCATCAGGGCTTTGGCATCTTCGACAGTTGCATCTTCACCAACGGTCACAAGCCGCTCTCTTGGTGTCATGATGTCGCGCACAGGAATGTCAGTACGGGTTTCAAAGCGTAGATCACGCCCGGTCACGATACCGACAACCTTACCTTCATCCACAACCGGGAAACCCGAAATACCATGCTGTCGGGAGAGGGCAATGACATCACCTACCGGAACCCGAGAAGTGATGGTGATCGGGTCGCGAAGAACACCGGACTCATAACGCTTGACTCGCGCAACCTCGGCCGCCTGTTGATGAGGGGGTAAATTTTTATGAACAATACCCATCCCACCTTCCTGGGCAATTGCAATCGCCAGGCGCGCTTCAGTCACGGTATCCATGGCCGCAGAGACCAGGGGAAGATTCAGCCGAATATGACGCGACAGGGATGTGGCGAGTGAAGTATCACGGGGAAGAACTTGGGAGTATGCGGGCACCAGCAACACGTCGTCGAAGGTGAG
>JBEIRS010000216.1:0-3074 GCA_040375795.1 Methylibium sp. | reverse complement strand
GTTCATTCTTTATCGGCCATGTTGGTTCAGACTGTAGTGAATTGGCTCTGCCAAATTTCACCCTATGATGATTTGCGCACAGAGGTCAATCCTGACCTTGACCCTATTCTCTGTCGTCGCCAGCCCGAGATTGACGCAACTTTTTGACGCTGTGGCGTGAACCAGCATTGTTGAAATTGAACCGCTGTACCCCATCAGAATCAGTGGTCTCGGTGCGAATGCTGTCATGCCGCGTGCGCAGATGATCCCGCATGCGCTACAGCAGCTTGGGCTGCTGCGTAGGTGCAGCCAGGCCAGAAAATGCCGGACTGTAGCTCATCTGGAATATTTTAGGTTTGCCTAAACGCCCTCCGGATTGGGGTTTCGGGGGGTAAAGGGTAGGAATCTTATTTGGTCAACCTGGGCGTTAGGCGTCGCAAACCCTCCCGCCTCGTACTTTTTTTAGCAGCCGACGACTCAAATGCACCACTCCTTGACAGCTTGGTACGCGGTGCTGTTCTTGCACGGATCAATCGTTTGGAGTTTGGTTTGATCGGGGACACTGAACCCGTTGGGGATGGTGTTTCTGAATTGCGCATCCATCTTGGTGCAGGCTGGCGGGTGTAGTTCACGCGGCGGGGCCAACAGGTCATTGTGTTGCTGGCCGGTGGCTCCAAGCGAACGCAAAAGGCAGACATCAAACGTGCGCGGGCACTGGCGGCACTATTGGACGATGAAAGGAATGAAGATGGCCAAACGGATTAAAGTTGATGAGCTGCCAACCTTTGATGCAGCCCCCTACTTGGACAGTGAGGAAGCGATCGCGGCCTACCTGACTGACATACTAGAAACCAATGATGCGGCCTTGCTGGCATCGGCTCTTGGTGACATTGCGCGTGCGCGTGGTATGTCAGAGATTGCCAAAGCGGCAGGGATGACGCGCGAGGCGCTATATAAGGCATTACGCCCAGATGCTGCGCCTCGCTTCGAGACAGTGAACCGTGTGTGTGCCGCTCTTGGTGTGCGTCTGGTTGCTCAAGTTGCACATGGCTAATCACAGTGAAGGAAGCACTGAACAATTCCCTGAAACTGGCCATACTCCAAGATGGCCTCAACGTCGCGCGACACCCTGTAAACCGTAGACATTGGCTGTCAAGACCCGGGAGATCATGAATCTGTTTCTTGAAGATCGGATGCGACTTGGTCTGCCAGGTTTGTGGATGGTGGGGCGGAATCAATCGGTGCTCGATACCCAGTGCCTTGCAGCGCACATCAAGCGTGTGGTGGCCTGTGAGAGCCTTGGCTTTGGAGGTGAAGCGGTCGGTGAACTGAGCGCCGTTGTCGGTGAGCAGCTTGACGATCTTTTCGGAGCGCACCCATGGAGTGGCGCAGAAGCTTTTAAGTGAACAGTATGGGCTCAGACCATTAATTTTTTGAACAGGGATTCCATTTTTCGCTTGACCTCTGCATCCATCGTGATGGCCCGGCCCCACTCTCGAGAGGTTTCACCCGGCCATTTATGAGTGGCATCCAGCCCCATTTTTCCGCCCAGCCCACTCACGGGTGACGCAAAATCCAGGTAATCAATCGGCGTATGATCTACAAGGGTGGTATCGCGCACCGGGTCCATGCGTGTGGTGATGGCCCAAATAACCTCCTGCCAGTGACGAATATCAATGTCAGCATCTGTGACCACAATAAACTTGGTATACATAAATTGACGCAGAAAACTCCATAAGCCAAACATCACCCGTTTGGCATGGCCTGGGTAGCGTTTGTGAATACTGATCACAGCCATCCGGTAGCTGCACCCCTCAGGGGGCAGGTAAAAATCAACAATCTCCGGAAACTGCTTTTGTAAGATAGGCACAAAGACTTCATTCAGCGCCACCCCCAACACCGCAGGTTCATCAGGGGGTTTGCCCGTGTAGGTCGAGTGGTAAATCGGATCGCGCCGATGCGTTATTCGATTCACCTGAAAAACAGGAAACCAATCTTGTTCGTTGTAGTAACCTGTGTGATCACCAAAAGGGCCTTCCAAGGCGTACAGATAGCCGCCTTGTTCCTTGAGAGGAATACCATGTTCACTCTGCCCTGTATAAGCCTTTGTAGCCACAGGAATCACCCCCTCCAGAACAATCTCGGCACTGGCAGGCACTTGCAGTCGCCATTCACCCTCCCCGGCATGGGTATCAACCAGTTGGGTTCGGCTGCCACGCAATAAACCGGCAAACTGATACTCGGACAAGCTGTCAGGCACTGGCGTCACGGCACCCAACATGGTGGCTGGGTCGGCCCCCAGGGCCACCGCCATCGGAAAAGGCTGCCCCGGGTTGGCCTGGGCAAATTCTAAAAAATCAAGAGCCCCTCCACGATGAGCCAGCCAACGCATAATCACCTGTGAAGGGCCAATCACCTGCTGTCGGTAAATTCCAAGGTTTTGCCGACGCCGGGGCCTAGCAACGCCCTGAGGGCCACGAGTCACCACCAAACCCCAAGTGATCAACGGCCCCGCATCCCCTGGCCAACAGGTTTGCACCGGCATGCGTGTGATGTCAACTTCGCCCCCCTGCCAGATCTCCTCTTGGCAAGGAGCCCGCCGCAGGACCTCGGGTTTCATGTTCCAAAGGGCCTTGACCATCTGTAAAAGTTGACCCGCATCTTTCAGGCCTTTGGGGGGCTCAGGTTCTTTCAAGGAAGCCAATACGCGCCCCACCTCACGCAGTTCAGCCACCGTCGCCGCCCCCATCCCGAGCGCCACACGCCCCGGAGTTCCAAACAAATTGGTCAAAGCGCTCATCTGAGAGCCCTGTGGTTTTTCAAACAACAAAGCTGGCCCACCCGCTTGCAGCATGCGATCACTCAATTCTGTCATTTCCAGACGCGGAGAGACTTCCGCAGCCACACGAATCAACTCACCACGCTGTGCCAAACCGTTCACAAAGTCCCGTAAATCTTGGTATTTCATATAAAAAAGTCATTAAATTTAATTTTTTTATGCTTGACGAGTTATCAAAAGCATTTCTAGAATCCGCCCCATGACATGGATCTCTTCAATATTGCACACCGTTCAACAAGTGGCTCGCTCGATCGGG